>CAVLCI010000087.1:0-8220 GCA_963661415.1 Bifidobacteriaceae bacterium
TGTTTGTTCAGAAGATGTATTTTCTTCTGTAGAAGAATTTGTATCTAATGTAGAAGCTGGTGTTGCTTCTTCTTTTTTACTTTCTTGTTTTAAAGTGTAAACAACGACTTCTGCAGGTTGTAAGAAACGTACATCTTGTTTTACTGTACCTGTACCATTTGTGATATCTAATGTAAATGCATTGTCTATCGTATGAATACCTTTTAAATATTTCACAGCATAAGAAGGCTCATACATGGATGAAAAGAAGAAGTTTGCTTGTCCACCTAAAGAATGACCTGCTAGGAAATAATCCGTTAGATCTGTAGGAACTTCATTAGCAGTATCTGGTGTATGACATATCGCAAACACATAGGAGTTTTGAGATACGTTAGCGTATGCTCCTGAAATATCTTTGATTCCATCTACACCATTATCTAAACCAACAAGTGTAATGAATTGTGAACCATTTTTATGAATCTGGTAGGAAGTATTTTGTATGACTTCAAAGTCACTAGAAGAATAAATTTGATTCACAGCATTTTTCATCACTTCACTTGAATCATCAATATCTCCATATACCGCAAATTTTCCATACTTCGCTTTGATCTTAGAGAAAGCAGTAGAAATGATTACGTTGGCTTCTTCTGTGACTGTTATATCATCACCATAAATATCTCCACCAAATATCACAACATCTGCACCACTTTGATTAATTGTTTCGATGAGTTTATTCAAACGATCTTCATTCATATAGATTCCATATTTTAAATCAGAGAAGAATAAGATATTCATGTTATCTAATTGTTCAGGAATCTTTTCATCTGTAATTGTTTCTTTTCTTGTGACAAATCTAGCTGGTGCAACAAAGAAAGAATCCACTAATAAAAAGATAACTAAAAACAATATAATGACGATGATTCCAAGAACCTTCGTTATTTTTTTCATATTCGAGTACCTACCATGTAGTAATAATGATACCACATAATATTATAGTTTTTTGTGTTAGAATGATGTGGGGTATTTATGTTTGATGCAAGTTATATCATTCAATTAGATGTTTTAATACAAAATGGTGTTGCTTCTAAAGGAGCAATCTCTTTTATGAAGAAATTAGAAGAAGAAAATATGCCGTATGTCATTATTACAGAACAATCTGGAAGAATTAGAGATCATATTGCGGATTATTTTATTGATAGAGGATTTCGGTATATTAAACCATCATGTATTTATACAAGTAGTATGGCTTGTACAGATTACATTCATATTCGTTATCCTAAGATGAGTAAAGCTGCATATCTAGGTGGCGCTGGAATAAAAGAAGCATTGGAAAAAGGAAAGTATCAAATTACTTTTGATCATCCAGATTTTGTATTATTAGGAATGAATAAAAAAAGTACATATTATGATTATTCTAAGATTGCTATAGCTGTTAGAGAAGGGGCTTTACTTGTTTCGACAGATAATCGAGAGATTCAAATCGTAGATGGATTAAAGATGATAGGAAATGCATCCATCGTAAAAATGATTGAGCATTCTACAAACACCAATAGCATTACATTTGGTAGAGGATGTGAGAATCTATTGTTGATGACAAAGTTATTTATGCAGAAAGAAAATATACTGTTTATTGGAAATGATTTTCAAAGAGATATCATTCCAGCAATCAATTGTGAATTTACAACAGTGTTTGTTACAGAAGGAAGATCTATTGAACAATTAGGAATGAATGAAAAATACCATCCGGATTATATCGTAGAAGACCTTTATGGTTTAACAAAATAGGAGTGAATATGATTCTAGCAATTACATACGAAAACAATCAAGTATTTCAACACTTTGGAAGATGTCCATCTTTCATGATTTATAACATCAATGAAAAGAAAGAAGTCATTGATCAAAAACTTGTTCCATGTAATGGTGTAGGACATGGAGCTCTTGTAAAATTTTTAAAAGATTTGAATGTGAATGAAGTTATATGTGGTGGACTTGGTTTGCCAATGTATAACAAACTCACACAAGTAAATATCAAAGTCTATGGTGGCGTACAAGGATATATTGATGAAGTATTGGAAGATTATTTAAATGATACTTTAGACTATGATCCAAATGCAGCACAAAATCATGGAGATTGTCACCATCATCAATTACTTTCATGAATATGAAAAAACACATGCTTGGTTTCATAGAAATCGAGCTTTTTTCGTGATAAATAAGCCGATTTCTTATTGACATATATATGAAAATTGATGTTGAAAACGAAGTGAAGGGAGAGGTTTATAATGAAAACAATTACTAAATTTTTAACATTTATTCTTTCTCTGTTTTGTGTATTTGGACTAATGAGTCCAGTATATGCAGAAGGGGATAATCTAGAATTAGTGCAATACAAAGTTACTAATACTGATAAAGGTGGAGAAGACACAAATATTAATGACAATTATTTTTTGCAAATAGGTAGTAAATATACATTTAGTTGGCAATTGAAAGGTGATCCTACTCACGATTTAGTACAAGTAGCTACCGATTATGCTGATAAATTAAAATGTGATCTTTTTGATGTTGAATCTGGTCCAGTAGGAAGTGATCCAACAGATGATGAAAATTATATTCTATATGCAACAGATGCTTATATTACACCTGTTAAAGAAGGTAAAGTAACATTAGAAGTTGCAAACGGTAAATCAGTAACTTTTTATGTTTATAATGATGTTTTCGAAGATGTAGTAAAAAAGATTGACAATGCTTTCTTAAGCAAATGTGAGTCCTTATCTATTACTTCTACTTATGATGATCCAAAACCAGAAATGAATCGTATGATGAAGGAAGCAATTTCTGAAGCAGGTGTTGAAGAAGATGCAGTCGATTATTATTTTGAGTTTGGTGGTGCTGATGAAAAAATATACTATAACTACGGAATTTCAGTAAGCAGTGCTGGATGCGATAGTGAAGTGGGTATTGAAATTAAATCAGTCCCAAATTTAACTCCTGAAGTTAAAGAAGATGCACCAACTACAACTATTCAATCAGACACTAATAAGATTGTAGAAAACACCAAAGCAACGTATTCTACTGAACAACAAGAAGTTCTTAGTCTAGGTGGTAGTGCTGATGTTAAAGTATCTGTTGCTAAGACAACTCCAAGTGAAAGTGATAAGAAATTAGTTGAAGCACAATTGAATTCTACAAATAAGATTGCTATGTATTTAGATCTTGGAGTTAAAGTTTCCATTAAAGACAAAGACGGAAACCTAGTTGGTGATGATGTAACAGTTAGTGAAACAGGAACACCTGTTAAATTCACAGTTGCATTAGATGATAGTCTCATCAATACAAAGAATACAGTAGATAGAACATATCAAGTAGTAAGAGTTCATAATGGCGTAGTTGATGTATTACCAGCAACATTTGATGCTGATAATAAAACAATTACATTTGAAACAGATAAGTTCTCAACATATGCAGTAATGTATACAGATACACCAAAGGCATCTAAGACACCTTCTACAGCAGATGGAATGAATGTTGCGTTATATGCTTCTGTAACAATCATCTCTACATTAGCAGTTGGAATGTTATTCTTCATTAAGAAGAGAAATGCTTAATAAACAATTAGAATCTCAGAAATGAGATTCTTTTATTATGGAAATAAAAAATCAAAATATCTTTTTAGTTATTTGAGGGTTATAATGTTTTTAACAAATATGAATACATATTAGGGAGATATGTTATGAAAAATCATTATAAATTTATGAAGTCCATTCTTGTAGGAACGTTATTGTTTTCTATAGGTGGTTGTGCACAAGCAAAAGAAACATCTGAAACAAGTTTTGAATCTGTTGTAGAAGAAGCTACAACACAATTACAATTTGAAGATGTGTATGAAACTTTATTAGATGCAGATCCAAATCTATCAGTGACTAAGAATGTTAAAACTGATGCGTATCATTGGTTCAAGAGTAGAAATGAAGTAACAGTCGATGGAAATAAATTCTATATCGATGAATATGAGAATCAAGATGATGCAAAGATGTATGATGAAGTAGTTGAAGATTATAATGCATTAGAACAATACGCTACAGATAAACTTGGTGTAACGAGTGCCTATCTAACACAAGAAGATATTGATTTAGATTCTTATAAAATCAATGATATGTTGTTTGATCGTTTTGTCTTTGTATATCCAACAAAAGGATCTGATAAAGTACAAAAAGAGACAAAAACTACTTTGAAATCATTAGAAACAATGAATGATTCTACATATTCTAGTAAAGAATATTCAAAATTATATGAACAAAGAAAAGAGGAATGGAATAAAGATGCATACAATGATTTAAACTCTTTCTTTGAAGAAAAAGATCAAAAGAATCAAAGTTATGTTAATGAAGTAATTGCGAAGTATCAAGATACAAGTGCTAATGAAGAGAATTATTTAACTTTAAATCGTGAAGTTAAGAATGCTTCTAATGAAATAATAGTCGTTTCTTCTACACAAAGATATAAATCGATGTATGAACCGTTAAACAATCGATTAAATGAAATTGAAACACAATGTTCATCTATCATAACGAATCATTCGAATGATTTAGATTCTAAGATTACAAGTTTAGAAAATGAAATGAATTATGATTTGTTGAAAGAAACAAATACATTATATCAAACTTATAAATCACAAGATGCTTATGCAAGTAAAGTAGATGAATGGGATACAAAGATTACAGATTTAAACGAAGCTGCTGAAACAAAAAAAGCAGAGGAGGAAGCTGCTAAAAAGGCAGAAGAAGAACGTTTAGCTGCAGAAGCTGCCAAAAAAGCAGAAGAGGAAGCTGCTAAAAAAGCAGAGGAAGAAAGATTAGCTGCAGAAGCCGCTAAAAAAGCACAACAAGAACAGCAAACACAAGCTGCTGCACAAAAGGCAAGTGAACCAGTACAAGAAATGGTATGGATTCCTAAAACTGGTAAAAAATATCATAGTCGTTCTTCTTGTAGTAATATGAAAAATCCATCACAAGTTACAAAAGAACAAGCAAAAAATAGTGGTTATTCTCCATGTAAGAAATGTTATGGATAGTGATATTTCCTTGTTGTATTCAATGAATTTCGGTGCTAAACTTGTATACGTCGTGATGAAGTAAGAATAGTAGCTGATGTGCGTGGCGAAGAGAGACGGAGTTTTGGTGCAATCCGTAGCATGCTAATGAGTGAACTCGCCTTATGAGTGACCGTAATTCTGCGATAAAGAAATAATGAAGTGCATATGAATGATCATATGAACTAAGGTGGTACCGCGTTAATCAAGACGTCCTTAGATTTGGACGTCTTTTATATTTGTTGGAGGAGAGAAGTATGTACGATCATAAAAGTGTAGAAGCCAAATGGCAGAAAAAATGGGAAGAAAACAACACATACAAAACAGATGCTTATGATTTTTCAAAACCTAAGTATTATGTAATGGATATGTTCCCATACCCAAGTGGACAGGGTCTTCATGTAGGACATCCTGAAAGTTATACTGCCACAGATATTATGGCTAGAATGAAGAGAATGCAAGGATTCAATGTTATGCATCCAATGGGATTTGATGCATTTGGCTTACCTGCAGAACAATTTGCGTTAAAGACAGGTCATCATCCATCTGAATTTACTTACAAGAACATTGATCATTTTAGAGAACAATTGAAAGCATTAGGATTCTCTTATGATTGGGATAGAGAAATCAGAACATGTGATGCTGATTATTACAAATGGACACAATGGATCTTCATTCAACTTTATAACAAAGGTTTAGCTTATGTAGCTGAAATGCCAGTGAACTGGTGCCCTGCAGAAAAAGCAGTTTTAGCCAATGAAGAAGTAACAGATGGTAAGAGTGAACATGGTAATCCAGTCATTCGCCGTAATATGCGTCAATGGGTATTGAAAATCACTGCGTATGCGGAAAGTCTATTAGAAGAATTGGATGAAGTTGATTGGCCAGAATCTACAAAGGAAATGCAAAGAAACTGGATTGGTAAATCTACAGGTGCAGAAGTAATTTTCAAAATCGATAACACAGATAAAGAATTTACTGTTTATACAACAAGATGTGATACTTTGTTTGGTGCTACATATTGTGTTATGTCTCCTGAACATCCTTATGTAAATGAGATTACAACAGCTGAACAAAAAGGTGCTGTAGAAGAATATCAAAAGGCTTGTGCTACAAAGAGTGATCTTGAACGTACAGATTTGAATAAAGATAAAACAGGTGTATTTACAGGTGCATATGCAGTGAATCCGGTTAATGGTAAAAAGATTCCAATTTGGATTTCTGACTATGTATTAGCCAGCTATGGAACAGGTGCTATTATGGCTGTTCCAGCACATGATACACGTGACTATGAATTCGCAAAGAAATTTGGCCTAGAAATCATTCCAGTATTAGAAGGTGGAAATATCGAAGAAGAAGCATGGACACAAGATGGTGCACATATTAATTCTGAATGGTTGAATGGACTTGGAAAACAAGAAGCAATTGAAAAGATGATTGCTTGGTTAGAAGAACAGCATTGTGGTAACGCAAAAGTACAATATAAACTTAGAGACTGGTTATTCTCTAGACAACGTTATTGGGGTGAACCAATTCCTATCGTACACATGGAAGATGGCACAATGAGAACAGTATCAATGGATGATTTACCACTTGAATTACCAGAAGTTACAAACTATCAGCCAAGTGAAGATGGTGAATCTCCATTAGCACACGCTACAGATTGGTTGCAAGTAGAAATTGATGGTGTTAAGGGTACAAGAGAAACAAATACAATGCCTCAATGGGCTGGTTCTTGTTGGTACTATTTACGTTATTTGGATCCACATAATGATAAACAACTTGCAGATCCTGAATTGATTAAACATTGGATGCCTGTAGATCTATATATTGGTGGTGCAGAACATGCTGTGTTACATTTACTTTATTCTAGATTCTGGTACAAAGTTTTAAGAGATTGTGGTGTTGTATTCAATGATGAACCATTCCAAAAATTATTCCACCAGGGAATGATCTTAGGTGAAAATGGCGTAAAGATGTCTAAATCATTAGGTAATGTTGTAAATCCTGATGAACTTGTTGAATCTCATGGTGCAGATGCATTGCGTTTATATGAAATGTTCATGGGACCACTAGAAAGCTCTAAACCTTGGTCTACAAAAGGTATGGATGGTGCTAGAAAGTGGCTTGAAAGAGTTTATCGTTTAGCTACAAGTGAAATGGTCGTTAGTGAACCTACACCTGAATTGGATTTCTCTTATAACGCTACAATTAAAAAGGTAACAGAAGATAATGAATCTTTGAACTTCAATACTGGTATTTCTCAAATGATGATCTTCATTAATGATGTATACAAAGTTGGTAAGATCAATAAAGATATGATGATTGGTTTCTTAAGATTGTTATATCCAATTGCTCCACATATTTGTGAAGAATTGAATGAGATGTTAACAGGTGAAGAAGATATGTCATATGATGCATGGCCAACATATGACGCTAGCAAACTTGTTGTGAATAAAGTTACGATTGCGGTACAAGTTAATGGTAAAGTAAGAGGTAAGTTTGAAGCAGACAAGGATGCAGATAAAGAAGCTGTTGAAAAACAAGCAATGGAATTAGAATCTGTTAAGAAATATACTTCAGAAGGTGAAGTTAAGAAAGTAATTGTAATTCCAAACAAGATCGTTAATATCGTTGTGAAATAAGTTTGAAAAGCATTTCAATTTTGAAGTGCTTTTTTTGTGGAAAGTTATTATTTAATTAATGCTTATGAAAGAACAAAAAGAGTTAAAAATCCTAATTTTATACCTTTTTAAAATAAAATGATGACAACAGGTTTGAAATGTGATATTTTTTAGTTAGAGAAAGGTTATTAGAATAATTAGATATGAAAAGGTTGACAGGTATGAGTACTAAGGCGAAAATGCTAGAGCACAGCACAGCACAGCACAGCACAGCACAGCACAGCACAGCACAATAACTATTGTGTACTTTTATCTTGTTTAACACCGACTAGGGTATGATTGCATACTTTTGTCGGTGTTTTTTATATCTATAGATTGGAGAATGTATATGAAAAAATTACTTAGTGGAATTCTTTCTTTGGTGATGGTGTTTTCTTTAACACCTTCTACTATTGTGTTTGCAGAGAATGATACAGGTGGAATTACACAAACGCAAGCTGAAAGTACAAATACGTCTGATGATGAAAC
>CAVLCI010000088.1:0-8060 GCA_963661415.1 Bifidobacteriaceae bacterium
AAAGCAAATGACAACAGTAAGACATACGGAACAGAAGATCCTGAATTGTCTGCTGAAGTAACAGGTACTTATGGTGAAGATACAGTTGAATATACTTTAGCTAGAGCTGAAGGTGAAGATGCTGGTGAATACGAAATTACAGTAACTGGTGAAGAGAGCCAAGGAAACTATAAAGTTGTATTTGTGAATGGTAAGCTAACGATTACAGCTGCTCCAGTTGAACCAACAGAAGATCCAGAACCAACAAATACTCCAGAACCTACTGTAGCTCCTACAGCTACACCAGAAGCTACAACTGTTCCATCTAACAACAATACAACACCTGTTACTCCAGTTACACCAACTAGAAGAACAACTCCTACAAGAAGAACTACACCAGTAGCTCCAGATACAGATACAACACCAACAGCGACTCCAGAAGCAACAGTTGAACCAACTGCTACTCCTGAGGCTACTGCTACACCAGAAATCATCGATAATGATGAAACACCTGAAGTAGCACCTAAGGGTAATTGGGCATTGATCAACTTGATTGCTGCAATGGCATCTGTATTACTAGGAGTAATCGCAATCCTATCAAAGCATAAGGATGAAGAAGACAACGAAGACGAAGAATCAGAAGAAGACGTAAACGAATCTAAGAGACATAGAAGATGGAAGATCGTATCTGCAATCGATGCAATCGTAGCAGTAGTAGCTTTCATCCTAACAGAAGACATTACACAAAAGATGGTAATGGTAGATAAGTGGACGATCTTGATGGTAATCATCGCAGTAGTTGGAATCGTATCTACATACTTTGCTAGAAAATGGCATGAAGAAGATGAAGAAACATCTGAAGATGCTTGAGTTATAAAATGATTATATAAATTGAGGGCTAAGATGAGAAATCTTAGCCTTTTTTTGTTATTTCTTAGTTTTGTGAAAATTTCGTGAAATTTTAAGATGAAATTGCTCTTAAAATCAAAATGAAAATTAAACAAACGGTTTGAACTTATACATTGTGTATAATATTTTTTTTATAATATTAGTGATAGGAGTGCTATGGCTAAAGGGAAGAAAGGTTGTTTAATCGTTTTATGTATTGTAATGATTACACTAATAGGTTTTGGTGCTTATTTCGTGTTGCGTAAAACAAATACAAATGACAAAGAGACAATTCAAGCTTCTATTGTTGAAGAAGTTCAAGAAACGGAACAACCTGTATTGAATGTTTCATTTCCTGATTATTTTGTTTATGAAAGTGATGATTTAGATTTCTCATTTATCATAGCTTCTCTACAAATTAATGAGAATGCAAGTGAATATTCATTATCTGATTTTGTAACAGATGAAGGAATTGATTTAAGTGATGTATCTTCATACATCACTACATTAGAAGAACATTCTTATTATCTAGGAAAGAAGAATGTTTGGTATTCCTTATCTTCTAATGATTCATTTAATGGCAATATTTTTATTCCTATTAATGATATTGGAAAGAAAACTTTAACTTTAAATTATAAAGATGAAAGTTATACATTTGATTTAATGAGTCATGAAAGTAGCATTCGTGAATTAACTTATCAGAATCAAAATGTAATTGTTTCTGATGGAACTAATTATCAATTCTCTGTTTCAAATATTTATGAAGTAACAGGGGATGATATGTATGATGGTGATTCTACTTTATCTTTACCATCATCTGCTAGAGTATTTGCGTTAAAAGTAAAAGCTGAAAGTTTGAATGGTGAAACAATTGTGATTCAACGTGCTACTTTTGAATCAGATACGACTTCATTTGAAGCAGAAGGTTCTAGTATTCATTCTATGAAAAGTGAAAATATGATTGGAAAAGAAGTTTCTGAAAATGATGAATCATGTTTATTCTTTATTACTTTAGATCAACAGCGTTCTATCTCTAGAATGAGTGGAACATTAAAACTATATATTGAAGGACAGGATGAACCTGTATCTGTAAAAGTAACATTGAAAGGAGCGTAATATGAAATTGATGAATAAATTAATCATGATTGGTACATTGTTGTTGTCTTGTATCAATGTATCTATGAATAGTGTTTATCATGTGCAAGCGAAAGAATCCTATAGTGATTATTATCCAATGCAATGTGATGCATTTGAAGTAGATACAGTCAATGATTCTGGTGGATTTGATAAAAAGGGTTGTTATGCTTCTTTTAATGAAGCAAAATCTGTCATGCAGAAAAGTGGAAATGATGCTGTTGTACGTCATGCAAGTTCTTATTCTCCAACAAAGATCATTGCGATGAATAGTGGAATTGCGTATTCCTATCCAATGAGAAGTGATTCTATTAAGGTTACTATTTATCAATATGGTGGAACAAAAACGACATACATTCCTAAACATTATGAAATGACTTATTTTTCTACAGAAACTTATGATAATGGTGAAGGTGATGTACATGTCAATGTTACAGATTTTGATGGAATCATTTCATTAAAAAACATTGATTTAGTTCCATATAAATTCATTACAAATAATTTACCAATCTATTTGGGTGGCAATGATACTACGGATGAACAGGAAGCACCATTCTATATCAGACCAAAACAAGCATATTATGTTGTTGAACAGAATGGAAACTATAAAGAATTAAGATTTGTTTCTTATAGTGGTTGGGCAATTAATGGAAATGAACCAAATAAAAAGTTTAATTCTATTGTAGGACCTGCAGCGAGTTGGATGAATGTAGGTGATGTGTATTATTCTTATAACGATTATGATTTCTATAGTGATCGTTATTATACAAATAAAATTGGTACATATTACAACTATTATGAGTTTTTACCTGTTAGAACGAAATCTACGATATCTGCAGATGCTTACAATAATTTCTTATTAGCAAATGGAATTGGTTCAGAATCTAAATTATGGAATCAAGGTTCTACATTTGTGGATGCACAAAATAAATATGGTGTGAATGCGTTATTGTTATTTGCGGAAGCAGTGAATGAATCTGGATGGGGTAAGAGTTATTTTTCTTTGAATCGCAATAACTTATTTGGTGTTAGTGCTGAGGATGATAATCCAGATAACGCTAGATATTTCAATTCAGCTGAAGAAGCAATCTATTATCAAGCATCTACATTAATTCGTGAATATTGTGATACAGATGATTTCAGATTCTTTGGATCACATTTTGGAAATAAAGGTAGTGGATTTGCGGTGAAGTATGCTTCTGATCCTTACTATGGACTTGTGATTTCTTCTATCGCATATCAATTTGATAAGTATTACAACAATTATGATGGTAACTTATCTGAATACAACAGTAGTGCTATAGGTATTATCAATACTTATGGTGTTGGAATTAAAAATAGTATCAATGGTTCTACTTTATATACAACAGAGTATGGTTCTACATATCAAAAGAATTTTACGGTTTCTATCTTAGAAGAAAGTGGAGATTGGTATAAAATTCAATCTACAAACTATATTGTGAATGGTCAAAAATATAACTTCTCTTCAGAAGAAACAAGGGATTATGATTGGAATACATGTGTTGGTTGGATTGAAAAGAAATACGTTACTTTATTAACTGGTTCTATTCCAGATAACAATACAAATACTTCTATCATTGGAACAGCGACAGTTAATGTTTCTGGCTTAAGAATTCGTAAAGGAGCAGGTACTGGTTATTCTTCTGTTGGTACTGCACAAGAGGGTGGTTCTTACTATGTATATGCAGTTGAATCTAATGAAGGTTATACATGGTATAAGATTGGAGAAAATCAATGGTTTGCTTCAAAAGACAATTGGGTAAGCTATGTCGCAAAAGACAATACTAACAACAATGACAATGTAACACCTACTCCAACACCAGATAACAATCAATCTGATAGTTATGAAACAATTGATGCTTTAGAAGAAAATAGAAAGATGATTGCTTCCATACAAGATGTGCAATTTGATACTGAAAGTCATGTCGTAACAATTACAGGAACTGCTTTATTTAGAAGAATGAATGCAATCTATGGTGAAGTAAAACATGATTTGATTCTAACAAATGCGGATACAAAGAAGTCCATTGTAATTCCATGTACAACAGAAAATACAAATGATCAATTACTATCAGGATACACAACAAATGCTGTGAAGTTTACAACATCATTTGACTTAGATGACTTTGATATCAGTAATTATTACATCGGTGTAAGAGTTACAAATAATGGAACAGTTGGTTATTATTCCTTCTTGTTGAATGGTACTGATTATGACCATTCTTATACAAGAAGTGATGGTACTTATGTAAAACTATTTGCGGATGCTAGTAGTAATTATCGTTATTCATTGTCAATTGAAAAACAATCCATTGATTTCAGTGTTGTAAACAAACCATCTGCGTTGGTTCCGAAGTTTGGTACAACAAGTTTATCACTTGATAATGGTCACTTAACAATGGAAGCCTATGCAGGTATTTATCAAACAGATTTTACTGCTGATACAAATCCTACATATCGAATCTTAATTGAAAAAGAAGATGGTACACTAACTACATATGATACGAATATTTCATCATCACAAAGAGATATGACACGTTATATGAAGTGTAACAATTCTTATACACAAACGTGGTTTCATACAGATTGTGATCTAACAAATTTACCAAGTGGAACATATCGTGTTTATATCGATGTTTCTACTACACAAGCTAGAGATATCTTTGAGATGTATTCTATTCAAGATAGTGGTGATATTACTGGTAGTGCGAATGGACATACTTACCGCTTAACAAAAACAAATACAAGATCAAGATATCTATTAACGATTGAATAAAGAGGGTGATGAACATGAATCATAAAAAATTAAAAAAGAGTGTAAAGGTCATCTTAGTAGGGGTAATTGCTGGTGTGATTTCTGTCGCAACAACAATAACGATTCTTGCCTTTTCTAATACAAGTGTAAAAGTAAAAAACTTCATTGGATTATCTAAGAAATATGTTGAAGTTTGGAAGAGTGAAAATAAATTAAAAGATGATCAAATTCAATATGAATATATTTATTCAGAAGAAACAGAAGAAAATATTGTCATGAAACAATCTTTAAATGAAGGTGAAGTCTTAGAACAGGATGCAACAATGACAATTACACTTTCTCAAGGTGCTGATCCTGACAAAGAATTTGCGTTAGCGGATTTTAGTGGAAAAACAGAACAAGAAATCAAAGATTGGTTTACAAATAATCAATTTACAAATGTTGTTTATGAATATGAAATGAATGATGAATTGCCAGAAACTACATTTATTTCTATGGAACCTGTTGCTGGTACTGTTGTGAAAAGAAGTGATAAAGTTACTGTTAAAGTAACGCCTTCATTAGAATCATTACAAATTACTGTTCCTGATCTATCCAATTATTCTTTAGAAAATATTCAAGCTTGGGGAGAACAAAATTCTATTACAGTAAATATAGTAGAAGAATATAGTGATTCCATTGAATCAGGTAAAGTAATCTCAATTTCTGTTGAAAATGGCGCAATCATTAAAAAAGGAGATACAATTACAGTAACAATATCTAGAGGTGTAAAACCAGAAGAGGAACAAACAACATCTAGTACAAACTATTCTTCTAATAGCTCAGTATCTTCTAATAATTCAGCTTCTACAACAGTAAATGGTGGAAGTGAAGATAACAGTGGTAATCAAAATGTAATAGAACCTACAGTGACATTACCTGATATCAATACATCTTTCTATAATGGTTTATCTGCAAGTGAAATTTGTGAATATATCGCAGAAGATACAGGTTATTCTGCTTCTGTTGGTTCATTACTAGCAGATGCATCTAGTAACCCAAATAACGTTGCTGGTATCGCTTCTTACACAAAAGGAAATGGATACTATATCGTTAATATCTATCAAAAATGGAATTAAAAAAGAAACAGGAAGGTATATAAACTTTCCTGTTTTTAAAATGAAACTTTGATTGCATGTGCACTTATCGCATCTAATGCATATTTTTTGTTGGAATGTTTGATAATCAATGAATCACCATCATTATAAAGTACATCAATTTGATCATCTAATTCTAAATGTAATCGTTCTTTTAATTGTTTTCCAATTTCTCCTAATAACCAACAAATCGTACAAGTTTCTCCATTTTTTAATTGTTCTAAATTATACATAGTGCCTCCATTTATGTAGGCTTTGAATGATCTGAACGGATGTTCTGCCTATTTATGTATTATCATGTGTTAGTTTGGTTAGTCTAGCGTAATGTTGTTTTTTCTTATAAAATATTAGCTATTGGTGAAGATATGAAAACAGTGATTTGGGATTACAATGGAACAATTATTAATGATGTTAATATTGCGGTAAAAATAGAAAATGAAATGTTAGAAAAAAGAGGATTGAAACATGATTATTCTTTAGAAGATTATCAATCTCTTTTTGATACACCAATGGAAGATTATTATCGAAAAATTGGGTATACATTTGAAGAGGAAACATTTGATGATATTGGAGTAGAATTCTATGCGTTATATGATCAATATTTTCCTGAATGTTCATTAAATGTAGGAATTCTTGATAAATTAGAAGAATCCTTAAAGAAAGGTTATACAAATATCATTCTTTCTTCTTGTGAGCATCATAAATTATTAGATCAATGTAATCAATTAAAGATTACTTCTTATTTTGAAGATATCATGGGAGTGGATAATTTGGTATCTGGTAGTAAAGTGGAAATTGGTTTGCGATGGTTAGAAAGTCATCAAACAAAACCTGAGGAATGTATTTATATTGGAGATACTAATGCGGATTATATTACTGCCCAAGCATTAGGAATTCAAAATCTATATTTAGTATCAAAAGGTCATCAGTCTTATGAAAGATTAAAGAAATTACATCATAATACTGTAAAAAGTGTGAAGGAGGTCATTCTATGAAAATATGTCCAGTTTCTAAAAAGTGTGGTGGTTGTTCTTATTTACAAGTTGAATATGAACAACAATTAAAAAAGAAAAGAGATTATGTAAAATCTTTATTTCCTAAATATAATGTGGAACCTGTCATCGGAATGAAAGATCCATATCATTATCGTCATAAAGTGTACGCTACATTTTCTCATAATCGTGATGGTATTATTAAATGTGGTATGTATGAAGAAAATACACATAAAGTCATTGATACTAAGATGTGTTTGATTCAAAATGTACAAGCCAATGCAATATTAAATGATATCTGTCATATCGCAACAAAAATGCATATAGAATCTTATGATGAGGATACTGGTAGAGGTGTTTTAAGACATGCTTATATTCGTGTATCTCATCAAACACAAGATGTTTTACTAGTACTTGTCATTGGGTCTAAAAATCTACCTGGAAGTAATGCTTTTGTGAAACAAATTACAGAATTACATCCTGAAATTAAAACGATTGTTTTGAATCATAATAACGAAGATACTTCTATGATTCTAGGAAAAAAGAATCATGTTTTATATGGAAAAGGATATATTGAAGATTCTATTATGAATACGTCATTCCGTATTTCAACAAATACATTCTATCAAGTTAATCCAATTCAAACAGAAAAAATCTATCAGACCGCAATTCAAATGGCATCACTAAAGAAAGAAGATACAGTATTAGATATGTGTTGTGGTATTGGAACGATTTCTCTAATTGCTGCTAAGAAAGCTTCTTTTGTGTTAGGTGTGGAAATTAATCCTGATTCTATTAAAGACGCAATTAATAATGCGAAAAGAAATCACATTCAAAATGCACAATTCATTGCGGAAGATAGTACAAAATTCTTAGATCAATTAGGAGATTCACCATCTGTTATATTCTTAGATCCACCAAGAAGTGGATTTACTGAAAAATTCATAAAACAATTAAATCAATTTCAAACAGAAAGAATTGTTTATATTTCATGTAATCCAGAAACACAAGCAAGAGATATTAAAGGACTAACAAATTATCAAATCAAAAAGATTGTACCTGTTGATAATTTTCCATTTACGAAACATGTTGAGACTGTCGTATTGATGACTAGAAAATGAACACCCTAGTGTTGATATTAATATAATAAATAAA
>CAVLCI010000089.1:0-7898 GCA_963661415.1 Bifidobacteriaceae bacterium
AAGAGTGAATGCAATTTCCGACACTTAGAAGTTGCATTTAACTTTTTACTTCAGCTTTAGAAAAAAAATTTATTTTTTTCTTGCAAAAGAAATTATTTTTTTGTATACTAATTAAGCACTAACGAAATGGTTCCTTAGCTCAGTTGGTAGAGCAACTGACTCTTAATCAGTGGGTCGACGGTTCGAGCCCGTCAGGAACCACTATCAAACAACTCTTAGGAGTTGTTTTTTTGTTTTATATAAAAAGAAAAGAAGGCGAATAAATCATCCACCTTCTAATATCTACCATCCTTTTTGTTTAGCGTTCTTTGCTTCTATCAATTGAATCTTCTCTTGGCAAGATAATAAGCATTCTTTTAACAATGGGTTAAATTCTCCACACTCTCCATTAAGGATCATTTGAATAGCCTTTTCATGAGAATATCCTTTTTTATAGACTCTTTCAGAAACCAAGGCATCATATACATCCGCAATTGATACAACTTGTGCTGAAATAGGAATATAGTTTCCGTGCAAACCATCAGGATACCCTTTTCCATCCCATTTTTCATGATGCCACCTGCATATTTCATAGACATATTGAATCAAAGAATCATCTTCTTCTAATTGGACTTGTCTAACCATTGCAGCACCAATCGTCGTATGTGTTTTCATGATTTCATACTCTTCTGTTGTCAATTTACCAGGCTTATTCAATATTTTCTCATCAATACCAATCTTTCCAATATCATGTAAAGAACTCGCTAATACGATTTCTTTTTTATCTTCTTTTGTAAGATTATAGACATCTGTCATTTCTGTTAATTTATCTAATAAGATTTCTGTAATTTGCTCCACATGAATGACATGTGGTCCACTTTCACCGTTTCTATTTTCAACAACATGAGAAATAATAGACATGACAACTCTGGAATTTCTTTCTCTTTCTTCCACTTGTTCACGTATTTCTGCCTGTAATTTTCTTTGTTTTTGATACAAACGAACAATATTCTTAACACGGGTAACAACGACATCTTGTGAAAATGGTCTACGAATATAATCTGAAATACCCAATTCATAACAGCGTCTAATCGCACTATCTTCATTCATACTAGAAATCATAATAACTGGTATATCTTGAATGATTTCATTGACATTTAAGTACTCCAACACACCAAAACCATCCATTTTTGGCATTACGATATCCAGTAAGACAAGAGATAGTTCATTACGATATTCTTCTATTTTTTCAATAGCTTCTTCGCCATCACGTGCTTCTATGATTCGATATTTTTCTTCTAAGATTCCGCTTAATAACAAACGATTCATCTCAGAATCATCAACAATCAATACAAGTGGTTTTTCCTTCATAGCCTCGCGTTCAATAGCAGCACGTTCTTCATATTCATCCCAACTTGTAATAACTTTATTTTCATGCACTTTTGCCAGATACATGAATCGATCTGCAATTAAAATACTATCTTCTCTTGATTGATCTGTTGAAATCACTGCACCAATACTCAAAGATAATTGTAATTTAGAATACCCTTTCACCTTTGTTGAATACGTTTGAACACGAATTCTTTCCAATTTCCGTTTAAAACTATCTGCTTGAATTCCTTCTAAGATCAATAAGATTTCATCACCACCAAAACGTATAATCTTATCATCACTACGTACATTATTTTGGATGATATTAACAACAGTCTTTAACGCTTCATCACCTGCATTATGTCCATAAATATCATTACATAATTTAAAATCATCTATATCGATCATTGCGATACCAGCGGGCTTTTTATTGTATTTTTCAACGCTTTCATAATAAGAACGATTATAGACACCAGTTAATGCATCTTGATACATTCTTGTTTTTGATTGTGTTACTTTTTCTACGAGTTGTTTATAACCATCGGAATCAATGAATGTTTTTTCTGAAATCTTCTTCGCGATTTCAAAAGAACATTCTTGTCCGTCTACAATAATATATCTCGCAAAAAATTGATAACATTCACCATCCACAAACTCTAACTTTGTTAAATCTTTCTTTTCTTTTAGAACTTGTTCTGAAATACAAATTTCACATGGTTTTGTTCTCTTTAATAGTTTATAACCAGAATCATTTTTAAATTTCGCATTTGATTCATATCGACCTTCAATTTCATCTGCAGTAACAATACAAGCAAAATCCATTATCAAACGCATTGATTTCAATAATTGTTCTGCTTCATCTTTCGTATATTGATATTTATAATTCAAATCCTCCATACAACCCCCACAACAAACTATACATTGTAAACATTGGTAAATATATATCGATAACAATAAACCCCGCAAATAATGCTAATAATACTAACATCGTTGGTTCTAATTTACTCAATGCAGATTTCATCTCAAAATCTGCTTCATTTGAATAATAATCACCAATCGTTTTTAATGTTTCGATTAATTCACCACTCTTTTCACCAACACCACTCATTTCTTTTAATACTTCTGGTAAATATTGGCTATTATTCATGATTTCACCTAAAGAGCGACCTGTTTCAATCTTTTCTGCCATTGCGAATACTTCTGTAGATACCGCATCGTTACTAATACATTTTGATGTAACTCTCAATGCTTCCGCTAATGTTAGACCAGCTTCCAATAAAGTTGCCATCGTATTAGCGAACTCTTGTGCTGCATTTAACACATTGATTTTACCAATCATTGGTAATTTCAACAATAGAACACCTTTTCTCTTTTTACCTTCTTCACCTTTTGTACCAACTTGAAAAAGTACAAACAAAATGCAAATTATACCCAATAACAACATCCAATAACGCGTAAACCAGTTACTTGTATGAATCAGAATCTTTATAACCAAAGGAAGATCTCCCCCTAACGAATCAAAAACTCTCGTTAAAGTCGGAACGACCATTACCATTACTACAATGACGACTACAATTGCGATACATAATACAAATAATGGATAACTTGTTACAGACTTGAGCTTTTGTTTATTTTTAAATTGCTTATCAAAATATATCTGCATATTTTCAAAAGCTTTTGGTAAAGAACCAGAGATTTCACATGCTTTGATTGTTTCTAAAAAGACTTCTGGTAAACCATCATAATTTTTACGAAATGCTTGTTCAACCGTACTACCATGATTCACATCTTCTGTTGCCTTTTCAAGCATCTTTTTTAATTTTTTATCTTGTGTTTGTGAAGCAATCATAGCCATTGTTTTATCAATAGGTGTCCCTGCTTTTAAGATGATTGCGAATTGAGAACACATGACAGACAATGCTTTCACATCAAACTTCTTTCCAAGTTCAATATTTAAAACATCATAGATCCCACCTGTTTTCACTTCTGTGATATCTAATACAACAGGGCACTTTTCTTTGATTTTTTCAACAGCTTGAATTTCATCAATCGCTTCAATGACACCCTTTACTTTTGCGCCATCTTCACTCAACGCACTATACTTATAACTAATCATAATGACTCCTTATTGTACAGTGACGACTTTATCAACGACTTCTTGTAATGTTGAAACACCTTGAAGAATCAAATCTCTTCCATTTTCAATCATCGGTGTAAAATTCCCATCTTTTTGAACGATTTTTCTTAACTCTGTACCAATATCTATTCCTAACATTTTCTTACGCATATTCATTCACACTCCTAATAGACTTAAATACCAACTCACAAATTGTGCACCAACCAATAACGAAATATATGTCGCTAAAGAAATGGATGGACCAAAAGGAATCTTATCTTTTTTCATACCAATCACAAAAATAATTCCAATCACACAAGCAAGAATCAAATTAAATAAACTCAATGTAAGATCTAAATAAAGACCAACCATAAAAAATAATTTAATATCTCCTCCACCCATTGCTTCTTTCTTTAATATTTTTTCCATGATCCATGTGATACATAAAATACTAAACGCAATCACAAATCCACCGATCAAACCACCAATATGGAAATCCAATAACAACCACCAAACACATCCAAATACAATAAATCCATCTGGTATTTCATATGATTTCAAATCCGATAATGATAATCCATATAAACAAGTAATTAACCCAAGATTTTTTAATAATACAAGATCCAACTTTCCATGAATTCCAATATATATCGCAAATAATAATCCTAAGATTCCTTCACTCCATACATAGCTACTAGATAACTTTGTACCACAATATCTACACTTCCCTTTCAAGAAAAGATAAGAAATGATCGGAAATAAATCAAGAACGGTTAATACATGACCACATGCATCACATTTACTTCTACCAGTCCACCATTTTTCATGATGAATGATTCGATCACTAACACAATTCAAGAAACTACCAAATACACTACCTAAAATAAAGCCAACAAAGATACAATAAATCGTTAGAGGAACACTTTCATAAATGATCATGATGCACCTCCTGTCCAAACAATATCAATTTGTCCATTTTCAACGATAACTTCTAATACCATCGTATCTTTTTGTCCTATATATTCTTTTCCATACGCAATATTCTCAAAAATAATATAAATACGCTACAAAGAGTACTCCAAAACAAGCGCCACCTAGATGTGATTTCCATCCTACACCAGGCAAGAAATTCATTCCTAAGTTAATTAATACCGCAGTTAGAATTGAATAGTTTCCAAAAATTCCTTCTAATCCATAATTCAAATAGATAAGTGTTAGTTCTACTGCGATCAATCCATAAAGTGCGCTCGACATTCCTCCAGAAATAGAATGTTCCTCTCCCATAAGATAATTAAATACATTTCCCGTAATCATAGAACCAAATAAAAGTATCGAATAATATACTTTGCCTAGCATCAATTCCATACTCGTTCCCATTGACCATAAACACCACATATTTAATACAAGGTGTAATACAGAAAAGTGTACAAATGAAGCCGTCACAAAACGATAGAATTCTTTTTTGATATTGTAAGATGGTTTCTCTAATGCGCCACAATCTAATAACGCAATATCATATGGACTTGTATTTTGTTTTTGTACTAAACGAATATAATTTCCTATACATAATAAAATAACAATGATTGTAATTGACATATTTCTATCTCCTATAAATTAATTTTGAGCCAATTTTGAGAATCTTTATATGGTTCTACCGCCCAAGAGGAATCAGATAAACGTACATACACTTCCGTATTTGAATATACAAATAAATCACCTACATGTACATTTAATAAGACTG
Source organism: Bifidobacteriaceae bacterium (assembly GCA_963661415.1). GTDB lineage: Bacteria > Bacillota_I > Bacilli_A > Erysipelotrichales > Erysipelotrichaceae > Bulleidia. The sequence continues at coordinate 5,208 of CAVLCI010000089.1, forward strand.
TCTTATCAGTTGTCCATTCATTTTCCGCAACCAAACTATCTTTTGTTAGAATTGTAGGACTAGTTGTATCAATTTTTACTGCAGCATAGCTTTCATGAATGGAAGGTCCCCAACTTCCTTGAGGATAACTATTTATCGCAACATAATATTCAACTGTTGATTCTTCATTAGAATACACATTTCCTTTTATGATATTCCCATCCACAATACCATTTTCTCCTCTGTTGGGCCACGCAGTAGCACTTGAAATCAAGGATTGAATAATTTTATTTGTGCTAATAGAATCACTAGGTTCTGCTGTTGGTATCACATCTTCACTTATTCCAGTTTCTACCCAAGAAATACTTTGAATCGTATTTTTATTTTGTACAATAACTTCTAATATATTTGCGTTTCCATTTGTTTTTGGAATTCCTTGTGCGCCTGTTTCTTCACTTGATGTTCTACCATATCCTTGAATTCCATCTTTTTTAGAGAAAACAAGTGATGTTCCAGCATCATAATAATATGTTTGATTCCCATTTTTGTTATCTGCGATATATTCCGCTAATGCGACTGCTTTTGCGGAAGTGACATAATTTTGATCAACTTGTAAATTCGCAAGTTCTCTTTGTTTGACAAACATAGGAAAACCAATCGCCGTTAATATTGAAATTATTGCGACAACAATTAATAATTCTGCTAGTGTATATCCTTTTTGCTTATAACGCATGTTTCTATTATACAAAAGAAAAAGAATCTTGTTAGGATTCTTAGTCTAATTGTTTAATTGTTTCTACAGTTTTATTGTATTCCTTTTGGATTTTTTTGAATAATTTATCTGTTCCTTCAAAAGAACCAGCTCTCAATATTTCTGTAATATTCACTGTATCTTCTGTTAATTGTTTGAAGCTAAGATTCAAACAAATCCCTTTTAATGTATGTGCAGCTCTAAATGCTTTCTCTACATCTTTTTCTTTTAAAGCTTGTTCTAAATCTTGAAAGCTTTGATCATCATTAAACTTCTTAACAATTTTTGTAATCAAAGAAACATTTTTAAGTCGAGAAAAAATATCATCATAATCTCCACCCATCTCTTCATAACATTCTTTAATATCCATAGCGTCCTCCCCAACAATGCAATAGATTTTCAAAACAGAAAAAGGAGTAAAATAACAAAAAACTAGAAATATACTAACCTAATTCTCACCAGATAATTATAACGTTTAAATAACTTTAATAAATATATATTTATTAAGATTTATGTTATTTTACAAGAAATTCTCTTTTTCCTTACATTTTGATTTTCATTTTTTGATAAAATCAGGAATATACAAAATATCAAATGTTGTACTTAAATCTTTATAAAGTTCTTCTACACTCATTTGTTCTGCATCAATTTCATGTGTCCATAATCTAATCACTGTTTTTTCTACGTTCATATAACTACCTCTTTTCTTGATGGTATTAATATACAATTCATTTTTTATTTCACTGTACCTTTTTAGGTACAGTAAGACATTTTATTGAATTTGTTTTTTTCTTAAAACCTCGAAAGGTTTATAATTGATAACGGAGGTACCTATGAGTCAAATTACTACAAAAGAAATTAAATTGCATAATGGTGTTATTATTCCTACTCTTGGATACCGTGTTGATAAAGATCATGGGCAAAACAATTACGATCGTATCTTAAATGCAATCGAAGCTGGATTTAGACATTTTGATATTAGTGCAGATAGTCAAGCAGAGAAAGTTGCACAAAAAGCATTCCATGATAGTCAAGTTCCTAGAAGTGAATTATTTATTACCGCCAAATTAGATAATGATCATCATGGATATCAGCCAGCACTTCGTGAGTTTGAGAATACATTAAAAAGATTAGGAACAGATTATTGTGATTTATATTTAATTAATTGGCCAAATCCAATTAAATATAGAGATACATATGAAGCAACTGCCATTGAAACATGGAAAGCTCTAGAAACAATTTATAAAGAAGGAAAAGCACGCGCAATTGGTGTTGCGAATTACGAAGGAAGACATATTGAATTTTGTCTAGAAAAGAGTGAAATAGCACCAATGGTCAATCAAGCTAGAATCTATCCTGGATTTCCATTTGAAGAAAATTTATATTGTGCTAATGAACACAACATTCAAACAGAAGGATTTCTTCCACCTCACTATGAAGCAATTCTCAACTCTACTGAATTAGAAATCTTCGCAAAGAAATATCACACAACACCACGAGCTATCTCTACAAGATACCACTTAGAAAAAGAATGTTTATCTTTATGTTCTGGAAAAGATGTTGATGAATTAAAAGAATATTTTGATGCATTTGATTTTGATATTAGTGATGAAGATATGAAATTCTTAGATGTTATGAAAAATTACGGACCAGAAAATATTAATCCAGATACATGTGATTTCTAAAAAGAAGAACTTGGACGCAATAATCCAAGTTCTTTTCTTTTGTGAATTAACGTCAAAAGTCTTCATTTCAAACCGAGAATTTTATCTTTTGATAAACCAGTATATCTTATGATTTTATCGATTGGTTCATTATCTAATAGCATCTGTTTCGCAAACTCTACTTTTCCCTGTTCTAGACCTATCGCAATGCCTTCTTCTTTTGCCTTGGCATTTTCTTCTCGATTTTCTGCTCTTACAAAATCTTTGAACATCATGTACTCTTTCCTCACACTTTCC
>CAVLCI010000090.1:0-7636 GCA_963661415.1 Bifidobacteriaceae bacterium
ATATTATGAAGAATATGGAGCAACTGAATAAATAAAATTCTGATTTTGATAAAAAATCAGAATTTTTTTATGAAAAAAGCAAAAAAAATTAAAAAATATTCTGTTTTTCAAAAATATAAGCGCTTTCTGTAACAAAATGAAATAATTTTCATAAAAATATTGAAAAAACAAGTAATAATTTCAGAAAAAACATAGACAAGCTTTTTGCATTGGCGTATAACTAATGCATCAAGCAAAGACCAGGAAAAGTAACACAGCAAACAGTCTTTAGTGAGTGAAGGATAGTGGAAACTTCATGATATGTGCTATGTGAAAGAACACCTGAACAGCTGCGAATCGAAAAAGTATGAGTAGACTTCGCCGGAAGCAGACCGTTATCACTGACCCCGATTAGAAAATGATCGGAGACTAAGCGACTAATCAATAGATTAGTAATCTGGGTGGCACCGCGGAGACTTAGCAGTCCTTCGTCCCATGGATAAGAACTATGGATGGAGTGACTGCTTTTTTCTTTAAACATGTTTTCACTATGAGGGAGGTAAGAATATGTGCGGTTTAATTGTTTCGACTGATAAAAAAACAGATGAAAAGAAATTTAAAGAAGGTTTAGCGAGATTATATGATAGAGGACCTGATGCTTCTCGTATCTATGATACAGGAGAAGGATTGATGGGATTTGCTAGACTTTCCATTATGGATTTAAGTGATGATGGTATGCAACCATTCATGCGAGATGGATTCTGTGTTGTATGTAATGGTGAATTGTATGATTTCCGTAAAACAAAAAAAGAATTAGAAAAGAAATATACATTTGTATCTGATAGTGATTGTGAATTGTTGATTCCTTTATTTGAAGAATATGGAACAGATATGTTCGCTAAGCTTGATGCAGAATATGCGCTTGCAATGTATTCTGAAAAAACAGGATGGATTGCAGCACGTGATCCAATTGGTATTCGTCCTTTATTTTATGGATATACAGAAGATCATAAAATCTGCTTTGCTTCAACTGCAGCTTCACTAATGACAATTTGTGATGATGTGACACCATTTCCTCCAGGATGTTATTACAAGGATGGAGAATTTGTTGCCTACACAAAGATCTTTGAAGCAGATCAAACATTAAAAGTTACTGAAGAAGAAGCAGAAAAAAATATCCATGATCTATTAGTAGATGCAGTAGTAAAAAGAATGGATGCTGATGCAAAGTGTGGATATTTATTAAGTGGTGGTTTAGATTCTTCTCTTGTTTGTGCCATTGCTGCAAAACATTCTGATAAACCAATTCGTACATTCTCCATTGGTATGGAAACAGATGCAATCGATTTGAAATATGCTAGAAAAGTTGCTGATTTTATTGGTAGTGAACATACAGAATTCATTATTACAGAACAAGATGTTTTAGAAGCATTAGATGTAGTGATTCATATTTTAGGAACATGGGATATTACAACAATTCGTGCTTCTATGGGAATGTATCTACTATGCAAAAAGATTCATGAAACAACTGACATTAAAGTCTTAATGACAGGGGAAGTCAGTGATGAATTGTTTGGATACAAATATACAGATTTTGCACCAAGTCCAGAAGCATTCCAAAAGGAAGCTGAAAAGAGAGTGAAGGAATTATATGAATATGATGTTCTTCGTGCAGATCGTTGTATTTCTTCTAACTCAATGGAAGGTAGAGTTCCATTTGGAGATTTGGCTTTTGTTCGCTATGTAATGAATTTAGATCCTCGTATCAAGATGAACAATCATAACATGGGGAAATATTTATTGAGAGCTGCATTTAAAGAGGATGGATTATTACCTGAAGAAATTCTATTTAGAGATAAAGCTGCATTCTCTGATGCGGTAGGTCATTCTTTAGTAAATGATTTAAAAGCATATGCAGAAAAACAATATGATGAAACATCTTATGAAGAAAAGAGAAAAGAATTTACTTGGAAAACACCTTTCACAAAAGAAAGTTTGTTATATCGTGAAATCTTTACAAGATTCTATCCAAACATGGATCAAATGATTTCGGATTATTGGATGCCAAACAAAGAATGGCAGGGTTGTGATGTCAATGACCCAAGCGCACGTTATTTATCCAACTACGGAGCTAGTGCATTTTAAGTAGGGCATAACTGTTCAAAACAGATGCTATATAGGAAAAAGGAGATTAAAGAATTATGGAAAGACCATTTGAAGAATTCGGATCACTCGTATTTACAGAAGTAGAAATGGAAGAAAGACTTCCTTCCCCAGTTTATCAAGCGTGGAAGAAAACAATTGCTTCCGAAACACAACTCGATCGTACAACTGCTGATGCAATCGCGCATGCAATGAAACGATGGGCAATGGAACATGGAGCAACACACTTCACACACTGGTTTCAACCTTTAACAGGTGGAACTGCAGAAAAGCATGATGCATTTGTAGAACCAGGTGCTGATGGAGAACCAATTGCTAGATTCTCAGGAAAGATGTTGATCAAGGGTGAACCTGATGCATCTTCATTCCCATCTGGTGGTTTAAGAGCTACATTTGAAGCAAGAGGTTATACATATTGGGATGTAACTTCTCCAGTATTTATTAAAGAAGGTGTTCTATGTATTCCAACAGTGTTTGTTTCTTACAATGGTGAAGCATTGGATAGAAAAGAACCATTGTTGAAATCACTTGAAGTGTTAAGTAAATACGCTACAAAAGTAGTTAATAAATTAGGTGATAAAAAAGTTAAGAGTTGTGATATTTCAGTTGGTCTTGAACAAGAATATTTCTTGATTGATAAAAAATATTTTGATGCTCGCATAGATTTGAAACTTTGTGGAAGAACATTATTTGGTGCTCCTGCTACAAAGGGACAGGAATTAGATGACCATTATTTTGGTGCTATTCCAACACGTGTAAAAGCATTCATGAAGGAAGTGAATGAAGAATTATGGAAGTTAGGTATTTATGCTAAGACTGAACATAATGAAGTTGCTCCAGCACAGTTTGAAATCGCTCCTGTATTCTCTGGTGGTAATATCGCTGTAGATCAAAACTTATTGATCATGGATGTATTAAAGAAGACAGCAGAAAAGTATGGCTTTGCTTGTCTATTACATGAAAAACCATTTGATGGAATCAATGGTTCTGGTAAACATAACAACTATTCTATTGTTACAGATGATGGACAGAACTTATTTGATCCAGGTAAAAAACCAATGGATAATATCCGCTTCCTCACATTTATTTGTGCATTTATTGAAGCAGTTGATACATACCCAGTCTTATTGAGACTTGCGGCAAGTTCCGCTGGTAACGATTTCCGTTTAGGTGCTAATGAAGCTCCACCAGCAATTATTTCGATATACCTCGGAAGCTATATTGAAGATATTCTTTATGGCCTCCATTCTGGAAAGCGTAAGAAGGAAGGCGAAGTATCTGATTCTGTCTTTGAACCAGTCAAAAACATTTCCTATATCCCTCATGACAACACGGATAGAAACAGAACTTCACCTGTCGCTTTCACTGGCAACAAGTTTGAATTCAGAATGCTTGGTTCTAGTATGAATGCTTCTTTCGCAAATACAGTATTAAATACGATCGTAGCGAAATCTCTAAAGAAGATTTCTGAAGAATTAGAAGATTGCAAGACAGTTGAAGAAGTACGTTCTAAGGCATTAGAACTCTGCAAGAAGATCATCAAGAAACATAAGAAGGTTTTATTCTCTGGTGATGGTTATTCTGATGAATGGGTAAAAGAAGCTGAACGTAGAGGATTACCAAATGTAAAGAGCTTCATCGAAGCTACACAAGCATTGAAAGATCCTGAAGTTGTAAAACTCTTTACAGGACTAGGCGTATATTCTAAGACTGAATTAATGGCTAATGAAACAATTCTTGAAGAAGAATATGTAAATATCAAAGAAATTGAAGTGAAGACTTTAATTGCTATGGTAAAACGTGATGTATTACCTGCTATGTGCAAAGAATATGATTTCTATGCAAAATCAACTGAAAAAGATGCACCAGCATATTTCACTAAGAGAAGCAAGAAGTTAGCTGAATTAATTGATACATTAGATGCTTCTATTGTGAAACTTGAAAAAGCTCATGATGCAGTTGGAGAAGAAAAGGATTCTTATCAAAAGGGTTATAGAACAAGATATGAACTTGTTCCACTCATGCAAGAAGTTAGAGAATCTGTAGATGCATATGAAGAAATTGCTTCTAAGTGCTACTACAAACTTCCAACATACGAAGATATGTTATTTGATTTATAAGATTAAAGAATCTTATATATTAAAATCAACCACACGATATGATCAATGGTCATAAAGTGTGGTTTTTCATTTCTAATGAATAGATGTGGTATGATTATGTTGGATATGAAAAAAGATTATCAAATACTACTTTGAATCAGTTGCAATCGTTCTTGCGTTGATGAAGCACAATCTGTTTTATTTATTTAATTTTTCGTGCATTGGGGTTTGTTTGAGCTGTGGTCTATATCTATTTCAAAAGAAACAAAAATTTGCACGATATATTATTCTGCTTTGTATTGGATTATAGATAACCGTGTTTTTGCAAGTATGTATGTCCTATGAATGTAGATGTCATAAATGGTAATAGAAAAACAGAATGTATTTTTTGTATGGAATGTGTAAAAGTGTATTCTAAAAAACACTTTAGAAAACCGAAGATTCAACCGATAACACTTATTATGTGGCTTGCATTGTGAAAGAAAATTAAAGAGAGAAGATGTTATGAGAAAGGTACTAGTTGTGATGGGAATCCTATTAGGATTCATTGGGTGTAAGAAAAAAGACAATCAAGTTGTATATCAATATAAAGATACAAATGTTTACGATGGTGATGTACAAATTAAAAAGGTATTTTATACGTCAACAGAAATGAAACTATCTTGTAGTGGTATCGATTTTAGCGGTAATAGAACAATTGAATGCTTTGATGCAGATTTTAATAATTTAGGTGATGAATTTTCATATGAGTTTAAAAATAATGTACTCACAATAAAAAGCGATTTCGCAAGATTAATTAGTGGTCTAGAAATTAATGAAGGGGAAAATGGATTGATTTATCATTTTCGTTATTTGGATTCAACGCAATTTGCTTGGCTAGTTGAAGAGCTATGGCTAGATGATGGTTGGAATGAAGTGGGAGATATAAGTAAGTATTACTCGCAAGAAGAATTAAAAGAAAAAGAAGAAATTGAAAATCAGAAGCATCAAGAAACGTTGGATACTTTTACTCTTTTGAAAGGGACATGGATTTCAGATGATGAATCGTGTACTTATACTTTTTCGATGAGTGATGAAGAAAATATTGTTGTAGAAATAAAAAGTTTTAATGAAGAAACAGAAAATTATTATGAAGATACTTTTGTTTCAGAAGAAGCATACCAACAAGTAGATGATGAAGAAAAAACGATGGATATTTTGTTGGTGAATGCTTCTCGTTCTAGTGCAGACTTTAATTTAACATATAACATGAATGATCAAACATTATGTATTTCAGGTTTGATCTTTTATCCGAAATTGTAAAAAAATAATGGAACTAATGATATAGATGGTTAATAACTTCAATTATATCATTTTGTTGTTGTCAAATAAGACACGGCATGATAGTATATTTGTCGGCATCTTTTTGCATTTTTTATGATGCATAAGATGACTTCTCACACAGGGGATTCATTATCCCGTGTACATTTATGTATTGATAGTGTTAGAACCTGTGGCGGTAACAACGGAAAGTGAGGTATATAAAGAAATGGCTGTTGTAACATTGAGAAAAATGCTCGAAAATGGAGTTCACTTTGGTCATCAAACACGTAAGTGGAATCCAAATATGAAGCAGTACATCTATACTGCTAAGAATGGTGTCTATATTATTGACTTAAATAAGACACAAGAAAAACTTGACGCTGCATATAATGCATTCAAGAAGATTACAGAAGATGGCGGAAAGATCTTATTCGTAGGAACTAAGAAACAAGCACAAGCTACAATCTTAGAAGAAGCTATCCGTTCTGGTTCTTTCTATGTTAACCAAAGATGGTTAGGTGGAACATTAACAAACTTCAGAACAATTCAAAAGTCAATTAAGAAGCTTGTTGATATTGAAGAAATGGAAGCAAATGGAACAATTTCTGTATACACAAAGAAAGAACAAGCTTTAATGCTTAAGAATAAAGAAAAGCTTGAAAACTTCCTTGGTGGTATCAAGGAAATGAAGAAACTTCCTGATGCTTTATTTGTTGTAGATCCATTAGAAGAACACAACGCTGTAGCAGAAGCTAAGAAGTTAGGTATTCCTGTATTCGCATTAATCGATACAAATGCTGATCCAAGAAGCGTTGATTTCCCAATTCCTGCAAATGATGATGCTGTTCGTTCTATCAAGTTACTTGTTAGCGTATTGGCTGATGCTATTTGTGAAGGTAAGAACTTACCAATTGAAAACATCGCTGAAGGTGAAGAAGAAGCTGATATCACAATGAAGGATGTTATCAAGAAGGTTGAAGAAGATGCAGCTGAATACGAAAGACGTAGAAGAGCTAAGTATGAAGAAAAGAGAGCTCAAATGAATGCAAGACGTAACACTTACAATGGTGAAAGACGTGTATTCAAGAGAAACGACAACCGTAACAATATCGCTAAGGCTGATGCTCCTGTAGCTGATACAGAAGTTAAGGCTGAGGAGGCTGAATAAGATGGCAGTTACAGCTAAGTTAGTTAAAGAATTAAGAGATTTAACTGCTGCTGGAATGATGGACTGTAAGAAAGCTTTAGAAGCTACTGACGGTGACATCAAGAAAGCTGTAGACTGGTTAAGAGAAAATGGTCTAGCTAAGGCTGCTAAGAAGGAAGGTAGAATCGCTGCTGAAGGTCTTGGTAAAGTTATGATCGATGGTAACAAGGCTGTTATTTTAGAAGTTAACTCTGAAACAGACTTCGTTGCAAAAAACGACAAATTCTTAGCTTTATTAGATACAACTGCAAAGACAATTCTTGCATCTGATGCAAAAACAGTTGAAGAAGCGTTAGCTTTAACAACAGAAGAAGGTACATTGAATGATACATTCATTGGTGCAGTTGCTACAATTGGTGAAAAGATTACATTAAGAAGATTTGAAATCATTACAAAGAATGATGATGAATTCTTCGGTTCTTATACACACCAAGGTGGTAGAATCGTTGCTGTTACAGTTGTTAAGGGTGGAGATGCACAAGTTGCTAAGAACATGGCAATGCAAGTTGCTTCTATGAATCCTACATATGTAAGCAGAAATGAAATGCCACAAGAAGTTGTAGAACATGAACGTTCTATTCAAGAAGAACTTCTTGCTAAGGATGAAAAACTTGCTGGTAAGCCAGAAAAGGTTAAGGCTGGTATCATCGAAGGTAGAGTTTCTAAGTCTCTACAAGATATGTGCTTAGTTGATCAGGAATATTTCTTAGATGCTGATCAAAAGTGCGGTCAATACTTAAAGAGCAATGGTGCTGAAGTATTAAGCTTCGTTAAGTACACTGTTGGTGAAGGTATTGAAAAGAAAGAAGAAAACTTTGCAGCAGAAGTAGCTGCAATGGCTAAGTAAGAAAACGAATTAACTTGATTCACAATTGCAAATAAAAAA
>CAVLCI010000091.1:0-7320 GCA_963661415.1 Bifidobacteriaceae bacterium
ATCTGTAGAACACTGTAGAGAATTAGGAAAACAAAAATAAATATTAAAGAAATTTGTTCCAAGGAACTAATAATAAAAAAGTCGCAACAAAGCGACTTTTTTATTTCAGCCATCAAATTTTAAGATTGAGCTTTCAGTTTTTTACAAGTAATGTAGTACTGAAGTACAACACAACAAGATAAGATAGCTTCACAAAGTTGTAACAAGCTTGTTTCGCCTTTTGTGAAAGAAATAATTACAATTGGTAAGCTGATTACTTCTAAAATTAATAGAATCAAAGCTACAGTGATATGAGCTTTTCCTTGGTTTTCACCTTTGACTTCTTTTAGACCTTTTACACCTAGGTAAATATTAAAAATAATGTCAATTCCACACGCAACACAAGTACCAACTAAAACCGTCTTAGCATTTTCGATTGTAGTTAAATCAGCTTTGTTCATTGCTACGATCGCAAAGATAATAAAAGCGACATCTAATGCTGCAAGAAAGAAAAAGAAGTAACTTAAATCCTTAACTATTTTTTTCTCCTTTTCCATGATTTCCCCTCCTTTTTTTATCAATTTTACCACCAAAGCGAAAAATGGAATGTAAATTGTTTAAAAAGATTCATATAAGTAAATTCTTCAAGGAGATTATATCTAGTATCTGGATGTAGCCTTTTTCTATTGTGATGATTTGATCTTTCTTTAATTTTGAAAGTTCTCTATGTAAGGAAGTTCTAGAAACTTTTAATTGTTCGCTCATATCTGTAATTGTTCCTGGAATTTTGATTTTAGGATCTTTTGTGATGTTGTATTGACTTAATAGAAAAAAAGCAATCTTTTGACAAATTCCAGAATATGATAAAAGTTCTACTCTTTGTTGAAGGGCGTATGTCATAGTAGAAAGTTCCTGAAGAAAAATAGAAAGAGCTTCTGGATATTCAGATAAGATTTTTAACATGATTTCTTTTTCGAAAAATATAAGTTCACAATCTGTATCAGATGATAATTCGCAAGGGTAAAGCGCAATGCGTGAAAATACAGCTGCTTCACCAATCATATCTCCACATTTTTTAGTTGCGATAGTAAGATATGTTCCATTGGGTAATATTTTCTCTACTTTTATTTGTCCAGAAAGAATGACTGCGATTTGGTTGGCAGTATCTGAAGCGTGAAAAATAGTTTCTCCATTTTTATATTTTCGGTAAATCATTTGATTTTGGTATTTCTTAATAAAAACATCAAATTGTTTATCTGCAATATTAGCGAAAATTGAGCACATTCTTAAACTATTCCAAGTACTATTTTGATTTTTCATATTCTCTTTTTTCCTATTTTAAAAATGTTTGTAACTGTATCTGTAGATACAGTTATATTTAACTAACTAAGTATACAATAGTTAGTATCAACTAACAATAGTGGGGGATTAGAAATGAAATTAGTCATTGATGCAGGTAGTTATAGTATTCAATTATGTTTGGCAGATGATAAAGGAAATATCATTGATAAAGAATCATTTGCACATCATAATCAAGTGAAAAAGAAGTTCATACAAGCTTTTTTAGATATGTTACAAAGAAATGATATCAAGAAGGAAGAGAAAATCTCCATTTCTACACTTGGCACCATGAGTCATCTTTTAAATCTTCCAAAGACACGTATCAAAGATGAAGAAAGTGCAATAGAAGAAGGGGTTGAGATTGTTTTTCCAAAAGCGCAAAGTATTATCTTACTAGGTGCACAAAGAACGGGATATTTTGAAAGAACAGAAAAGAATACATGGAATGTGAGAAGAAATTCTAATTGTTCTGCTGGTACAGGTGCTTTTTTTGAAGAACAGGCAACACGTTTACAGATTCCGTTAGAAGAGATTTCTAAAGAAGTAAAAAAGGCAACAAAGATTCCACAAATTGCTGGCAGATGTTCTGTGTTTTCTAAGACAGATATGATTCATCATATGCAAGAAGGTGTTACAACACCAGATATTCTAAATGGGTTGTGCTATGCATTGGTACGTAATTATAAATCTAATATTATGCATAATCAGTCAATATCTAAACCAGTTTATTTGGCTGGTGGTGTTATGAAGAATGAAGGTGTTTTGCGAGCAATCAAGGACTTACTAAATTTATCAGATGGAGATTATATTTTAGATGAAAGTAGTGCGTATTTAGCTTCTTTTGGTGCATTGAAATACACTGTTGTGGAATATCAAATAGATGAAATCATAGAATGTGTACAAAAAGAGATTCATACAAAAGAGTATTCTGTTTTACCACCTCTTTATCGTTTCAAAGAAGATACAGATTTACCAGACTTCACTTTAACACCATTAATTTCAGGAGAAGAGACATTTCTTGGAATTGATATTGGATCAACAAGTATTAATTTTGTTTTGTTAAATAAAAATAGAGAAGTTGTTTTTTATTCATATGTCAAAACACTTGGAAAACCTTTAGATATTGTGAATGCAGAAATGATAAAACTGAAAACAAAACTTCCAAATGTTAATATCCATAAGATTGCAGTGACAGGATCAGGTCGTGAATATATTGGCCAAGCAATCGGTGCAGATTTAGTAATCAATGAGATTTCAGCGCAGACGGAAGGTGCTATCATGCATTCTGCAGATTGCGATACAATCTTTGAAATTGGTGGACAAGACTCCAAATATATGTGCGTAGAAAATGGTAAGCTTCTAGACTTTGAAATGAACAAAGTATGTGCAGCTGGTACTGGAGCCTTTTTAGAGGAACAAATCAAAAAAATGGGAGTCAGTATGGAAGAATTCTTGGATTATGCCATGCGTGCTGAACATCCATGTGAACTTGGTAATCGTTGTACGGTTTATATCGAAGGAAGTGTAAATCGTGCGATTGCGGAAGGACATCCGATAGAAGATGTTTGTGCAGGTCTAGCCTATGCGATTGCGACGAATTATCTATATCGCGTTGTAAACCAGAAAAAGATTGGTGAAAAAATTGCAGTACAAGGTGGAATTGCATACAATCAAGCAGTCGTTTGTGCGTTTCGTGCGATTAGCGGTAAACAAGTTAAAGTTTCTCCTTACTTTGCGGTGACAGGTGCTATGGGAGCTGCTTCTCTATGCATGAAAGAACAAAAACTCACTTTCAATAAAGAGAAAAATAGATTCTTTAATCAAGAAATTGTGAAAGCGAGCGAAGCTTCTTATTTAGGAGATTATCAACAACCAAAGAAAAGAGAAGGTAAGAAACTTGTTGGCGTACCTCGTGTTATCTTCTTACATAAAATGTTTCCTCTATTTTATAAGTTATTTACTGAACTTGGATTTGATGTTTTGTTGTCACCACTTTCAGATCGAGAAATCGTGGCGAAATCACAAGAATATGTAACTGCAGAAACTTGTTATCCAATTAAATTGATTTATGGACATATCGCATGGCTTTTAGAACAGAATGTGGATTATATTGTATTACCACGATTGTACACGATAAAACATGAAGGATCGGTCGCTAGAAAAGATTATGCTTGCATGTATATGCAAACATCACCTCTAATCATGGAACAAGCGTTTCATTTGAAAGAACGAGGTGTAACATTGATTAGTCCACAACTTTCTTTACAGTTTGGTAAGAAATACATGGTGCAATCTATCGTATCAATCTCTGATGAGATTGGTGTTCCAAAGATTAAAATGATTCCAGCAGCTATCAAAGGATTTGCGAATCTAATGGCACATAGTGATCGCTTAGAAAAAATTGGAAAAGGTGCACTTGATGGAGACGAACCAGTATTTGTGCTGATTTCAAGAGCCTATAATATAACGGATCCAGTACTTAACATGGGAATTGAAGAACATCTGAATAAACTTGGCTGTAAGATTGTACATCTTGAACACCTTGAGGCAGGATATATGAATATAGAACATGACTATAAGGATATGTATTGGCCTTTTGGGCAGCATATCTTAACTGGATTAAAAATTATCAAAGCACATAAAAATTTATATCCAATCTATATCACAAATCATGGATGTGGACCAGATACGGCAATACAACACTTTTTTCAAAATGAAATGGAAGGAAGAGAATACTTACAACTAGAAGTAGATGAACATTCATCTAAAGTTGGTATCATTACTAGACTAGAAGCATTTTTATATTCTTTACAACCACAACAAACATTATCAATTAAAAAGAAACAAGAAATAGAATTTGAGACAGATATCGCATTATTACCGGATTTTGGAATTTATACAGATGTGATTGAAAAGTATCTTCCAAAACAATATAAGGAAGTAATAAAGGTAGCACCACTAAAAGAACATCATTCATTTAATTATGCAATGAACAAAGAATATTACTCACATTTAGTGATGTTGGAAGAATTATTACAAACAGTATCAAAAGATAAAATCTATGATTTATATTTTCCAATTGATGAAGGAAGTGAAGTCTTTGGACAATATGCACTTCTGTGTCAACAAGAACTACATAGAAGAGGCTATCACATTCATCTCAAGACATTTTATATAGAAGACATCATAAAAAGAAATGATTATAAAGAAATTTTTGATGATATGTTATTAGTAGAAAAAAGAGCATATGATCAACAGGAAAATAAAACGACAATGGTATTAGGTGAACCGTTATGTTTGTATAAATCCTTTATCAATCGACAATCAGGTATTTGTATGCCTTTTTCTGAAGCACTTTTATTTCACATGCAAATGATAGATCGAAAACACCATTATAAAAAGAAATTATCTGTATGGGAGATGAAACATGATTGTGCGATGAAAGAAGTAGAAGGAAGTGATCTTTATACATCTATGAAATTATTGCATGATATCACTAAAGGAAAGTTGGAATTGTGTGTTGGAAATAGTGCAAAGTATCGTTTTGCGAAATTACTATGTTTCCGACAAAAGTTTACAGATAACGCAATTATTTTGAATTCTGCAGAAGAAAATGTTGCAATCATCCTAAAGACATTAGCAGAAACGTATCAGAAAGATTTACATGTAAAAGTGAAATATATGAATTTAGACTTTGATCATCAAGAAGGATAAGAAACAAATAAATGTAGAAGCAATTTTACACGTATTTAAAAAATTATTGTAAAAAAGTTTAACAGTTGTGAAAATGATTAAGTCTTAAATATTACTTATGAAAGGTGAATTTGAGACTTTTTTGTTTTGTGATTCATGTTGTATGGATTAACTCTTTCAGTAATAATTTGAAAATAAAATAAAAAAAGATAAGACATTAACTATGAAATTTATTAGTTACATATAAATTTGTTGGTATATTTTAAAATGCGAGCTAATTCATTAATATGAAGTCCTCAGAAGTAATAGGAGGAACTTTCATGCAAATGGTATATCTTGGAATAGTATTTCTTATAATTATTATTTTATTAACATTAAAAAGACCGTTATATCAAGCAATTTTGGGTGGTCTTCTTGCAACGGTTTTACTATATCAAATACCACCAATGGAAATTGTACAAAGGACATTTAAAACATTAACAACATGGTCTTCACTTTCTGTACTTGTATCTTTGTATTTAATTACATTTCTACAAAGAATTTTAGAATCAAGAGGTCAAATTCGTTTAGCACAACAGAATTTAAATATGATTTTTCATAATAGGAGGATCAACATTATTGGTGCTTGTTTATTTGTTGGATTGTTACCGTCCGCTGCTTCTATGATCTTGTGTAGTGAAATCGTAAAAGAAGCAACAGAAGGATATTTGCATCCAAAAGAACAAGCATTTGTTGCGAGTTGGTTTCGTCATATTCCTGAAAGTACATTACCAACTTATACTGCAGTATTATTGATGGCAAATTTATCTGGAGTTCCAATTGGGGAATTTATGATTGGTATGTTGATTCCGATAATTACGCTAGGAATGATTGGATGTTTGTTTTATCTAAGAAAAATCCCTAAAACAATAGAAGACTCTACAACGAATCTTGAAAATCAAAATCGATGGAAAGAAATTGTTAGTTTATTTTCGCATTTATGGTCATTGATTCTTATTTTGTTGCTGATTTTAGTATTTGGAATGCAAGTAGTGACAGCAGTTTTGATATCTATTTTATTATCAATCATTGTTTATCATGTAACAGTAACAGAATTAAAACAATTTCTGATTTCTGCGTTTGAAAAGAAGATGTTAGGTAATACATTTCTAGTTTTAGTACTGAAAGAATTTCTTTCTTATACGGGAGTATTATTGTTACTACCAGATGCATTGAGTAATCTTCCTTTACCAACATATTTGGTATTTGCTTTGTTGTTTTTTTTAGCAACTGTAGTAAGTGGATCAACAGCAGCGATTGCGATGGGAACACCACTCGCTTTTTCAGCGATTCCAGGTGGTATGCCATTAATGGTGTATTTAATGTGTGTAACGCATGCGGCTAGTCAGATTTCTCCAACACATGTGTGTTTAGTTGTAGCGTCTGATTATTTTCATGTGACTCTTGGGGATTTGGTAAAAAAGACATTGCCTGCATCCATTATATTCATTTTATTAATGACAGGTTATTACCATTTATTGAATTTGATTTTTTGAAAAAAGAAATAAGAAAAACAGGAAGATATTGTAGGTCTTCCTGCTTTTTTTTGAATTATTGTTGATTGGCTTTGTAAGAGAGTCCCCATTCTTCCATGGATTTTATGATTGGTTTCATAGATTCTCCTAATTCACTCAATGCATATTCTACTCTTGGTGGAACTTCAGGATATACAGTTCTTGTGATGATTCCATCTTCTTCTAAAGATCTTAGACTATCCGTTAAAACTTTTTGACTGATTCCATCTAAGTCTTTTTTGAGTTCATTGAAACGCCAAGGACGAACAAGAAGATTTCTAATAATTAACAACTTCCATTTGCTTCCAATCATAGAAACAGTTGTTGCGACAGGACATGCTGGCATTTCGGCTTTTGTTATCATATAAAACCCTCCAATTAGATTCATTTAGAATACATATTCAATGTTAATGTTATATCAAAACTATCGATATAAGTCACTGTTTTGCAACTTAAGTCATAAAAAAGTGCGTACTTTTTCTTTTTTTGCATTGTAAGTATATTTTTTAAAATCTGATACATTAATATTGCGAACAGTAAATGAAATTTATGAAACAATATTTTTTTCAATGGCATATTACAGATGATTGTGATCAAAGATGCAAAAGTACTAGTTGTAAATGATGAAGTCTAAAGAAGTATTGAATTGAAGATGCTACAGGACTTTCTACGTATGGTTTTTGTTATATTGCTGATTCTAAGAATGTTTTTTGATTTTGAAGAAAAATATGTTATTCATATCATGTTATAATAC
>CAVLCI010000092.1:0-7049 GCA_963661415.1 Bifidobacteriaceae bacterium
CTTCAAACGCTTCAAAGATTTCTGTCAGAATATGCAATACGCCCTTCTTCAAAGCCTAATTCCTTTACCCACGAATCATAATTGTCATTACAGTATCTGTTAAACTCTTCATCAGATTTCAAATAATCAATAACTTTAGCTACATCATCTAATTTCCCAATACTTTGAAGATATTCAATAAGTTGATTATTTGGCAATGTTTCCACATCCCATTCATCATATCCATTTGTACTGATGTGCAAATCAAAATGATTACTTCCATCAAAAATCGTAATTCTTTGTCCTCTGAAACGTTTTACAATTCGCAATTCGATTTTTTCAATGTCCTTATATGGAATAGTAACAAGATGATCCCGATAGTCTTTGGTTTTCATTTTGTAATAATTGCTTATCACAAGTTCATCTTCTTTGAAATCCAATAAACGTGGGAACGGATAATCACTAAAATTATCACTTTTTTCGATAAAACTTCCATTAATCACAACAGCTGCAACAATCTTTTTCATAACTTTTTCCTCCTTTTTCAGTTATTTTTTGTTTCAGATGACATATTATTTATCACATCAATGCAACCACCTTCTTTTACAATTTCTCCATTTTCAATCAAAAATACTTTATCTATATTTTGTATATTTTTAATTCTATGAGTAACGCAAATATTAATGTGATTTTTCTTTCTACTTTTTAACATGTCATAAAATTTCTTTTCTGACATTAAATCTAACGCTGAAGTTGCTTCATCAACTAAATATAATGATGCAGATCTGTAAATGCATCTGGCCATAGCTATTTTTTGCCACTGACCGCCCGACAATTGTCTTCCATCTTTAAACCAACTTCCTAATTGTTGATTATATTTTTCAGGCATCGCATAAACAAAATCATCCACTCCTGTAATTTTTGTTACTACATTAAATTTATTTTCATTTTTGATAATTTCGCTAAAGTTCCTGGTGTTAGTCCTGCTAGTTTAGCTAGTTCTGTTTTCCTTAAACCTTTATCGATAAACAATTTAAACAAACGATTATAACTAATTTGCATAGAATAATCCCTCTTTCTTTAGTTATATTATAGTTTAATATCTCTTTCTCAAAAACATGAAAATTACTTTTTCATAATATTATTTACTATATTAATAATATAAACTGTTGTACAAGTATTTCGCACACGATCTAATTGTATTGGTGACAAAATTTGGAGATTCTCCCATCAGAATTTGGTAAGCCTTGTTTCTGGAAAATGGGTTTTATGTTCGAGAGAATTTAAAAAAGCAGTATCAATGATACTGCCGTAAGTTGGTAAAAAGGCTCATGATGAGCCTTTTTTTGTGTTAATCATGTCTACGATTTTTCTTTCTTCCTTTGAAATTTGTACGATTTCCTTTTGGAGTTTTAACTTCTTTTAAATTTTCATCTTGTTCGCTTTTTAAAGAAGTAAAGCCAAATTTTCCTAGTTTCTTTCCTAAAGCGAAATATTCTCCATGACTATAAGCCATTAAATCTGCCTTTTGTAGATCTAATCTACCATTTTCATCTAGTAGTTTTTCATCAATATCCGTACTTACAACTTCCGCAATAAACATATCATGAGACCCTAATTCTAATACTTGTTTTACTTTACATTCCAAACAAACAGGGCTTTCTTTAATACAAGGAGCATTTACTAACTTTGCTGGTTCTTCGCTAATATGTAATCTACCTGGCAAATTAAATTTATCTACCTTAGCACCACTATAAATACCACAATAATCTGTAGCTCTTACCATTTCGCGACTTGTTAAGCACATTACAAATTCCCCTGTTTTTTGAATGATATCATGTGAATAACGATTTTTACGAATGGAAACAGATACCATGACAGGATCAGAACAAATCGTTCCTGCCCATGCGGCTGTCATTGCGTTTGATTTTCCATTTTCATCTTTACATGTAATTAATACTGCTGGAACAGGATTCAACATGTTAGATGGTTTCCAATATTGTCTTGCCATACACTTACCTCTTAACGCATTTATTCTATCATATTACGTTTCGGAAAATTGTTTCAGAAATTCAGGAATATAATAGAATTCATATATTAAGGGGTTTGTTATGAATAAAATGTCTTTATTGAAGGATACGATTTCAACTGCTTGGCCTGCAGTATTAGAAAGTTTTTTTATTTCACTTGCATCTATGATAGATACGATGATGGTTTCATCTTTAGGAACCTATGCCGTCAGTGCAGTTGGATTAACTACTCAACCAAAATTCATTTCACTTTGTTTTTTCTTTGCGATAAATGTAGCTGTTAGTGCGTTAGTCGCAAGAAGAAGAGGACAAAATGATCGTAAAAACGCAAATGAAGTATTGTTGACTGCTTTTTCTATAGCATTAGTTTTATGTATTGTTTTATCGATTTGTTCTATTATTTTTGCTGATCCAATCATACAATTTGCTGGATCATCTTCTGATACCCATACTTACGCTGTTACTTATTTCAGAGTGATTCAAGGAGGTATGATATTTAATGTCATCTCAATGCTCATCAATGCTTCACAACGTGGAAGTGGAAACACAAAGATTGCGATGACAACAAATATTGCATCTTCACTTGTAAATATTTGTTTTAATTATTTATTGATTAATGGTCATTTTGGTTTTCCAAAATTAGAATTATTTGGTGCAGCTTTAGCGACTGTTCTAGGTACTGTTGTCGCTTGTGGAATGTCCATTCATTCTTTATTCAAAAAAGATAGTTATGTTTCAATTCCTTATATTATCAAAGAAAAAATCAGACCTGTTTCTAAAACATTAAATTCTATTACAAATTTAGGAAGTAATATATTAGCGGAAAACATCGCAATGCGTGTAGGATTTCTTGTTACATCATTACTTGCAGCTCGATTAGGAACAGATGCCTTTGCGGCACACAACGTAGGTATGAATTTCTTAACGTTAGGTTTTTCATTTGGTGATGGTATGCAAGTTGCTGCTGTTGCGTTGATTGGACGTTCTTTAGGTGAAAAGAATCCCGAAAAAGCACGTGCATATGGAAATATTTGTCAATTTGTTGGAGCCATGATTTCAATTATATTAGCGGTCATCTTATTTTTGTTTGGCAGAAATCTATTTGGTTTATTCTTCTCCCAAACAGATATCTTAGATGATGGAACATTGATTTCTAGATTTATCATGATCATTGTTTTATTTCAAATCTCTCAAATTATCTTTGGTGGATGTTTAAGAGGAGCAGGAGATGTGAAATATACATTGGTTGCTTCATTGATTTCTGTAACAATCATTCGTTCTTTAGTTACCTATTTCCTTGTTGTTGTATGGCCTTTAGGACTTGTTGGAATATGGATTGGTGTATTATCTGATCAATTATCTAGATTTATTTTATTAGGCATTCGTTTTAAACAAGGTAATTGGGTCAACTATCAAATATAAAAGGATGTTCCATATGACATTTGTCATATAGACATCCTTTTGTTTAAATCAAATTTAAATATTTAAATGCATTCCAAATGCCATCATCATTAACATCTGTTGTAATATAATCCGCAGCTGCTTTTGTTTCTTCACCAGCATTTCCCATCGCAACAGAATAATTACATAATTCAAACATGGAAATATCAATTTTCGCATCTCCAAACGCAATCGTATCTTCTGCACTTCTATTTAAATGTTTCAACAATACATCAATTGCATGTTTTTTTGTAATTCCTTTTGGAGAAAGATCACCAAACAATGCCTGTTCATCTTTTCCACCCCATGTATTCGCAATTAATTCTGGAAATTCTTTCTTAGAATCCAAGTGATCTTGATAGGAGGATAAAATGAAGGAAATCTTGTTGATATCATCTCGATATAATTCTTCTGTAGGTAGATGAATAAAATCATTTACAAATGCATCCGCACTAGCTTCTGCTTTTGATAGATCCGCACCTTTTCCTAAAGCATATTTCACCATTGTGCTAGGACCTTGTTCTAACATGTAATCATTACAATACATACCACTATTAGCCTCAAGATAAAATCCTAGCTTTCTTTCGTTACACCAATCAACAATATGTTTTACTTCATCAACAGTTAGTCCTTGATGCATAACGACTTTGCCTGCATCTTCTACATAAGCACCATTACCACCAATCATTCCATCATATTCACATAAATCTCTTTGTGCGATTTCTGCTTTTGAACAACCTGTACAAATATAGACCAAATGTCCATTCTTTCTAGCTAGATCAACAGCATCTCCAGCACTTTTTGGCATAATTGCATTGTAATCAATTAGTGTACCATCTACATCTAAAAATATGATTTTCTTATTATCCATTCTTATAGTCCTTGTTCACAAAGCTTTCTAGCAACCTCATCTTGTACAGTAACACCATTCGCTTCAAGTTCTGCAATCTTTTCTGCAAATTGTGGTAAATATTTCTTATGTGCTACTAACATTTCATCTAATAGCTCTTGGGCACATTTTCCATGAACGACCAAAGGATTGATTTCAAAAGCTTCTAATGCCTTATTGTAGTTACCTGTTAAAGCTGCTTCAATGATTGTTTCTTCCATTGCTTTCATTAATTGAACCATACCACGAACTGCAGGTTCCATATGACCAAAGGCAATTGGTTCTGCACCATGTCTAGTAATACGAGCAGATACCTCAACAATTGCATCATCTTCTAAATCAGGTAATGCGCCTCTATTTTCTGTAGAAACGACCATTACTTTTCCTGAGTTATTATAGATTGCACTAATCGTTTCACATGCTGCATCACTATAATATTTCCCTCCACGTTTACCTAAAAGTTCTGGCATTTCATGAAGTGCAGGATCTTTATATAATTCAAACAATTGATTTTCAACTTCCTTAACGCTTTCGGCTCTTGTCTCGTGCTTTCCAAATTCTTCTAATTCTTTCTTCATCATTTCATTTGTTAAATAGTAGTAACGATGATATCCACATGGTAAACAATCCATCGCAAGTAAATGATCTAACAAGAATTTTTCTTGGTGGATATTTTGCATGTTGCTCTTATCATCTTCCATCATCTTATATGCAATTTGATGTGTTACATTTTCACCCGTCTTCGCATCAAATACACGATGGAAATGGAAGTGATTCAATCCTGCAAATTCAAAATTCAAATCTCCTTCTTTCTTTCCTAACATTTCTGGTTCTTGTAACATGATGTTGACTGGAACATTACATAATCCAATACATCTTTTCCAACCACATTGACGAATAACAGTTTCTGTAATCATACCAGATGGATTTGTGAAGTTAATGAGCCATGCATTTGGACAAAGCTCTTTCATATCTTCAACAATTGCCTTGATAACTGGAGCAGTTCTCAATAATTTAAACATACCACCTGCACCATTTGTTTCTTGACCTAGCATTCCATGTGATAAAGGAATTCTTTCGTCTTTGATACGTGCATTCAACAAACCAACTCTAAATTGTGTTGTAACGAAATCTGCATCTTTCAATGCTTCTCTACGATCCAATGTCAAATGCACCTTTACTTCATATGGAGAAGCATCCCACATTCTTTGTGCCAAAGCACCAACGATTTCTAATTTTTCTTTTCCATCCTCAATATCTACTAACCAAATTTCCTTGATTGGAAGTTGATCATAGCGCTTAATAAAACCTTGCATTAATTCTGGTGTATAGGAAGAACCACCACCAATTGTTACAATTTTAACACCCTCATTGTTTGTCATTTTCATTTACCTCTTTCTGTTAATTTGAGGATATCATATTTCAACAAAAAGAAAATATTCATCAATCATCTTGGAAAGTTGTTTCGAAACTTTTTGTTTAATTAACGTTATATTTCGAAATTTTATTTCGGAACATGTTATAATCATTTCATGTCAATACAAAGTAAATTAAAAGAACAAATCAATTTCACAGAAAATGAAAAAGCCATTGCAGATTATATTCTTGCACATAAAGATGATGTCTTACAAATGTCCATTCAAACACTTGCCTTAAAAACATATACATCTACAAGTGCCATTATGCGTCTTTGTACTAGATTAAATCTAACAGGTTTTAAAGACTTTAAATTCCGTTTTTCTCAAGAATTACTTCGAGCAAGTACAGATTATCAAGATGTCGATCCAAACTTTCCATTTTCTAAAAATGATAGTATTCCAGAAATTTCTCAACAATTAAAAAAATTAACGATTCAAACATTACAAGAAACACAAAAAACGCTTTCCATTCAAGATATGAAGAAAGCGTGTTATTTGATGAAATCTTCTAAAAATGTTGCGATATTTGGAGTTGGAGATGCATATCTAGCTGGTCTAGCATTTCAAGCAAGTATGACACGTTCTGGAACAAATTATATCGTTACACCTGTTTATGGAGAACAAGGTCATTTAGCGAAAACATTGCATCCTGATGATTGTGCTCTATTACTATCTTACTCTGGTTCAACACCTAGTACGATTGAACACGCAAAACAATTAAAAAGACAAAAAGTTCCAACGATTTGTATTACAGCTGATGCAAACAGTGAATTAGCGAAAGTCTGTTCTATTGCGTTATTATTACCAGCGAAAGAAGATAAAGGTCATCGTATTGCCGCATTCTTTTCACGTGCTTCTATGGAATATTATTTAAATATTATGTATTCCTATTTATATGTTTTAGACTATGATGAACGCGCGAAAAACAATATTGATTTTCTAAATGATCTTTGATCATTTTTTCTTTTTGAAATGAATAGATTCTGTTCCAGCTTCAATAGCTTCTTTATAATATTTTTCTTTATGTTCAATTGTTTTCAAATTCAATTTTAAACTTTCAATTTGATCTAAGATCGATTGTTTTTGATTGAGAATGATATCTCTTCTTTCTTCCAAAGTACTATCACCTTGTTTCGCCAAAGTAAAATATCTCTTAATATCACGAATACTCATACCTGTATTTTTCAGGCACTCAATTAAACGCATACTTGATAAATCACTTTCATGAAATACTCTTCTACCATTCACTCTTTGTAAGAAAGGTAATAGCCCTTCAGCATCATAATAACGAAT
>CAVLCI010000093.1:0-6640 GCA_963661415.1 Bifidobacteriaceae bacterium
TCTTGTATACAATACCTTTCTTACGTACATATTCTTGCATAAATAAGCCTCTTTTCTATACTAATATTATATCACACATGTATTAGATAATCTATCAATTATCTACTCAATTAATATGCAAAGTGGCATTCGTCCCAATGACTAAAGTCATGGGCTTGCTGCCACGAAAATTGTCAACACATCAGATGGAGGAGGTATTTTGAATATAAATAGTAATGACCTCGAGGACATATTAGCACATGTCCTTGCCACCAAAAAATGGGTGAAAGTTATTCGATTGAGAAAGTTAATCTGGCAGAACTGCACAGAATCACCGGTATCAGTCGATCTAAACTAAGAAGATTAAAGAAAAATAGTTTTGCAGTAAAACCAAATGGAAATAAAGGAAAAAAGTCCAAGAAATCTGTTATTTCAGGATACGCGGGCACAATTGATGATTATCTCAGAAAGAATGTCACAAATTCTGAAGTTATCTTTGAAAGACTTCAAGGAGTCGGCTATCCAGGAAGCAGAACTTCTATCAAACGATATTATTTTCCAATATGTATCAACACAGACAATTCATTTGTTATATCGAAATTATGCACAGGTGACTTTGTTTATTATTTCAAATAAAGTAGATGAAATCTATGAGATGATTCATGTTATTACACAACATGGTGCAACGATTATCAGAGGAGAAGGTTCTTACAAGAATGATGAAAGAAAGATGATCTATTCTGTAATCAATGAGAGTAGTGAAAAAGCAATTGTCAGCAACATTCTCGCAATTGATCCAAAAGCATTTGTGAATTGTGTGCGTACAAAAGAAATACGTGGTCACTTTAATCAAATGCCAAAAGATTAAAAATAGAAAAGAAGTAAGTATTTCTTCACGGATTTGTTTTAATTCTTGATCAATATCACCAAAATTTTATTTGCCTTAACTTAATGATATTAGCTTCAATAGTTCCCTTTTTTGTACTTGTGGCTTATCGCTTTTCTAGCCATCTACACTATAGCAAATTCATTATTTTTTCGAGTTCTACATTTATAATCATAACAAATCCATATAAGAAAAAACAGACTGCAATTTCAAACATGTTTTATTTATTATTTAGTAAAGAAAGGTGGAATTAATTATGATTACTTATAATCCTTCTATCTATCAAACGGGCTTGCATAAATGAAATCTTTGATAAAAAGTATTTTACTAGCTACTATGTTCTTGACATTAGGATGTACAAAACAAGAAATTGAATATTACTATTCTGTTTCTGAAATTTATAAAGAAATAGAAAATAATCCTGATGAAATTATTAATTTCGATTCATCATCTACTTATATTAGTTTTATGGGCGAGATAGATGAGATTTCCCAAAGTGACTTAAGTTTCTCATTAAAAGAAGATGATTATGAATTGAAATGCATTTTCACTAATAATACATTAACAGATAAATTTTATGAAAATTATCAAGTTGGAGATATTGTATATCTAAGTGGAAAGATAATTGAAAATGGAAATGAGTACCAAGCTCAAATAACAGATATTCAATAAAGTAAAGGATGGATTATTTATTTCCATCCTTTAAAACGTTTAATAAGTGAAATGATATTTACTTCTTTTGTTAGTATTTTTTGATCTTTCTTTTTTTGCCTTTGATGGATAATCCATTTAATGCATCAATGATTTATTGCTGCATATAAAGATCTGGTTCCAGCACCACGTGAAATTGTAAGTCCACAGGGAAACAGAGGCAGAAGAGGTCCTGGTGAGAATTACCAGATGGACTGGGGATTTGTTAAAGTGAATGCTCCTGACGGTATTTCTTATCAATGTGCATGTTTCGCCATGACCTGTCATCACTGCGGTGAGCGATACATTGAATTCTTTCCAAATGCCAGACAGGAAAACCTGTTTATTGGTATGATTCATGCGTTTATTTACATGGGCATTCCAGAGAACGTTCTTACAGATAACATGAAAAGCGTAGTCATCGGAAGAGATGTGGAAGGAAATCCACTATGGCAGAAAGATTATGAGATCTTCATGAAAACAATCGGTTTCCATACAAAGCTGTGTAAATGCAGGCACCCATTTACAAAGGGAAAAGTGGAAAGACTTGTCCGCTTTGTAAAAGAAAATTTTATTGTCGGAAGAACATTTGGAAACATTACAGATCTGAACTGCGATGCATTGATCTGGTGTAACGAACAGAATGGCAGATATCATCGTGCTATGGATTGCGTTCCTGCAGAAGTACACAGTAATGAATGTATGCATGTGGCTGAAATACTGACAATGACTGAAGAAATCATGAAATACCTGTGTCCTGTCAGAAAGATCAGCTTTGATGGATTTGTGAACTATGAAGGCAGAAGATTTGGTGTCCCATATACATACACTCGCAAGACCTGCAGAGTCATGAGAAAAGATTTCTATCTGTATATCTATGATACGGATCTCACTCATCAGATTGCGGTGCATAATATCACATGGAGCCGAAAAGACAGCTATGCACATGATCAGTATGCAATTAAGGAACCTGAAGAATTGCCGACTGCACCAGTAAAAGCAGTTATTACTCAAAAAGAGGAAGCTGTACCTGAAAAAGGATTTGAAAAGTTTGATTTTGGAAAGATGGTGAAGTGGAATGACTGAGTCATCATACGATAAAATTGCAGAAATCGCAGATTATCTGAAACTGAGCATATCTGCCGAAGAAATTGCAGGCTGTTTTACAAAGTTGAATATGAATCAGGAAGAAATTAATAAGACAGTTGAATTTTTTGAGATTCTTGAAGAGAGAAAAAGGAGGCAGTGGTGAATACATGCCTGAAGTTGAGCAGGCTTCCACTGACAGAACCAAAAACCTTCAGTAATTTTGATTTCTCATATGTGCATTCAAACAATCTGGAAAAGCTGAAGAATCTCAGTACACTGTCTCCACTTTACGAACACAGAAATCTTGCTTTTATCGGTCCGCCAAGAATCGGAAAGACACATCTAGCTATGTCATTTGGAAGAGCGTGCTGCGAATTAGGGAATAAGGTCTATTTCCTGAAGGCAACAGAACTCAATCAGCGTCTTACCCAGGCAAGAAAGAATGACAGTGTAGGAAGCACAACAAATGGTCTTGTAAAGCCAAGCTGTCTTATTATTGATGAAATGGGAAGATGCAAGTTTGACAAAGATAATACAAGAATCTTCTTTGATGTCATTGACAGACGGGCCTCAAAAGAAGGTCCGAACTGTATGATCTTTACAAGCAATAAATCCCCTTCCCAATGGAAAGAGGACTTTAATGAAGATGATACACTGCTGTGTGCGTTGGATCGGATATTTGACAATGCAATTGTCTATATGATGGACGGGAAAAGATACCGTGGCAGAAAACTTGAAACTGTTGCGGTGAAGGTCGGAAGTACATCGGATTTTTTAGATCCAGCAAAGCAGGAAATGAATTATTGAAAGTCATCTGATGTGTTGGCTTTTTTTATTGGACTGCAAAATTTGGCTGATCAAGAATAAAAAAGTACAAAATAAAAATGTAGGTTTATAAACATTATTATTTTGTACCAAACCTACATTTTTATATTGACTTTTACAACAGGCGTAAAGTTGGACAGAAACCAGCAGTCTTATTTAACTATCGTGTAGCATGATAACACATATCATTTCGATTGAAACAAAAATTTTCTGACAGACAGTCAGATGGCTTTAATACGCCTTGTTGCAAGCAAATAATCAGAAAAAGCGTAGAATTCTGCAAAATATCTGTTTGCAGAAAATCATATTATGACGGGATTTCTTAACTTAACAGAGGTTGCAAGCAAAAGAAAAACCATGATACCAATTTTCTGGAATCATGGTCTTAACTTAATGATGTTGGAAAGAAAGAGTTGCTTTCTTTTGATATTTAATAAAAAGTTGTTTCTAAAATATAAAGAAACAACTTTAAATCATTAAGCAACTGTATAAATTTTAACTTCTGGATCAGATACCCAAAGTGGTTGAAGTCCAACAAATACATCGTTTTGAAACATGTCGCTAGAAATATATGCTTGTGCGTGTTCTACAGAATCGAATCCATGAAGAACTTGTACATCTTCATCACGAATCAATAAATCTTTTGTAAGAGCTCCTTTGATTGTTTCAAGGAAAGGAGTACGATAATCTGTGTAGACCTTTGCGGCTGTTGGACGATTCTCACTTGGAATGTTCATTGTGATTTCTAAATAAGCTTTGAGTGTTTTGTTTTCATTGTTCATATTGTTTCTCCTTTTTGTCTTTGTTTAGACAATTGTGATTATAGATATTTTGCTTAAATGAAAGAAGATATCAGTGAATTTCTGTGTTACTAATAAATTTCATAGTAACTTGTATCCTACATGTTACATTTTTATAATGTTTAACGAAAGGCAGGTTTAACATGTATCAGAAAAAGTTAGAAAGTGATATTCGTTGTCCATTAGAATATGGACTTGGTATATTTGGTGGTAAATGGAATTCAAGAATCATTTGTGTTTTATCTGCGAAAGAAACCTTACGTTATAGTGAACTTCGAAAAGAAATGGGAAATATTACAGATGCGGTATTAGCGTCTACTTTAAAAACATTGATTGAAAATCAGATGGTAAAACGACAATCTTTTGATGAAATTCCTCCACATGTCGAATATTCATTAACTGAAAAAGGAAAATCAGTTGTTCCAATCTTACAAAGTATTTGTCATTGGGCAGGCGTTTTCTATCATGATGATTCTGATACAACAATGATCCAATGTAAAAAATGTGATCATAGATAAGGAGAAAGATATGATTGTATATACAGAAGAAAAGAAATTTGATATAAAACAAGTTCAAGAACTTTTTCTATCAATTCATTGGGTATCAGGACAATATCCAACTAGACTTCATAAAGCATTGATGAATTCTTCTACGGTAATTTCTGCTTGGGATGGTGAAAGACTTGTAGGTCTTGTTCGTGTTTTAGATGATTCTGAGCTTGTTGCCTATATGCATTATGTTTTAGTCCATCCTGATTATCAAGGGCAAGGAATAGCAGGACATATGATAGAAATGATGAAAGAGAAATATAAGGATTATCTTTATGTTGAAGTTATGCCAGAAGAGAGAAAGAATGCATCCTTTTATGAAAAACATGGATTTCAAATCATGAAAGATGGTGTAGCGATGCAATTGTGTAACTTTTCTAATAAAATCTAATCAATATGATTCCTTTTTACCAATAAATTCGTTACTATAAATCTAGATTTATAGTGAAGAGGAAAAATATGAAAGTTACAGAGTTAAGAAAATTAATCAATCAAACAAATGATGATGTGTTAAAGAAAGCTTTTATTGAAGTTTACAAACTTGTTCCAACCGGAAAAAGAGAAGAAGCAGATTTCGCTATCGAAAATGTTTTGCGCGGAAATTCAACAAAAACTTCAAAACCTGTAAATAAAGTAGATTATACACAATTAAGTAATGAAATTTATCTCTTTTTAGAAAATGCTTATGCACAAAACTATTTCAAACCAAATAGATATGTTCCAAAAAAAGAAAGATCTAAATGGCGTTTTCATGTAAAACGTTTTGTTAAGGAATTAAGCAATGTTTCTTTTGAAGATGAATTTTATAATGAAGCAGTAGAATTGTTAACAAAATTATATAAAATGATGTGCTACGGATGTAATTATTATTTGTTTTCTTCCGATGATACTTTTCAATCCGTTGGAATATCACAACATAAGTTTTATTCATTAGTTGTGGAAAAAACACTTGCTTTAGGAATCACAAATGAAAGAATTTCAAGTTTGATTGTTTATGCATCAACAGGTGGATTGAGTAGGACATCTTTGCATGAAGAACAACTGATTGCTCTTTTATCTTATCTAAATATAAATAAAGATGTTCAATTTAGTATTCTTCAAGCAAAAGAGCTTGTTGAATCCAAAACAAAAAAATCATTGAAAGATGATGAAAAATCAGACAGATGGTATTTTCTAGAAGAGGAACTACAAGAGATATGTAATTTCATTTTGATTGCGAGTATTAAGCTTGGAGAATTTGATGATGGTCTTGCATATTATTTTGATCATCTGAAAGAAAGAGATAGAGATATAGCTCTTTATTGTGCACTTTTCATGATTCAAATGTATACAGAAGATGATGAATTATGGATTCATTGTTATGAGTATGGGGTAAAGAAAAGAAAGATCAAACCACGTGATCAATTAAAAGAGACTTATAATGATTTATTGAAACACAAAATGTAGCGGTAGATAGTGTAGCAGGCACTACGATTAATTCAAATACAGTTAAGACTTCAGTTTTTAATGCGTAGAGTCTGCTAGAGAAGATGTTTTAATTTATAAGAAGAAAGTGAAATATGAAAAACAATCTGAGGAAACTATTGAGTTAAACACTGACATTTTAGTTGTTGGTGCAGACAGGGGTGGTTTATCTGCTACTTTATACAGTAATGAAGCAAGACAAGATGTTCTTTTACAATTTTCACGGCAGAAAGTCCATGACTTTAGGACTATATGATCATAGAATTACATTTTTCATAGTTGTTTCATGTTTTTACATTGATGCGTATTCATAAAAAATGATAAGATTATTTATAGAAATAGGTGTTAGTATGCGTGTT
>CAVLCI010000094.1:0-6629 GCA_963661415.1 Bifidobacteriaceae bacterium
AATATTCGTAGCGGAACCAGAAGATATTAGTATGGATGAAGTGAATGATAAGATTTCTGAATTATCTACCTTGATTGAAGAAGGTAACGAAAATAACGAAGAAATCATCCAAATCATCACGAAGAAGATGAACTAGGGAGTACTATGAAACAGAGATATACATGGCGTGGAATTATATTAAGTGGAATCGTCTTTTGTGTATTATTAACTGTTTTTAGTATTCCTTTTTATCATTGTTTAGATTATGGATATCAATTTCAAGATGTCAAAGCTAAAATCAGTGATATCAACCAGGAATCTGATGCTTCATACGATGCGTTATTTCTAGGAGATAGTCAAGGCTGGTCTACGTATTCTCCAATACAACTTTATGGAGAACAAGGTTTTACGTCCTATAACGCATGTACAGCTGGTCAATTTCCATATGATGCTTCTAAGATTCTAAAGAAATTCTTTCAGAAAAAGAAAACAAAATTGGTCGTATTAGATATCAATATGTGTTATACAACACTCAATCCTTTAAAACTACAATTGATGAAAGTATTTCCTATCTTTCATTATCATAATGTACATCAATTAAAATCTACACAAGATTATTCTGCGAGAAAAGGATTTAATGAATATGCAGATGTAGTTGGATATACAGGTTCTTTAAATTATATGCATGAGAATCAAAAATCATCTCATATGAGATCGGATTGTAAACAAGCATTAAATCAAATCTATGCATTGTGTCAAGAAAATAATAGTCAATTATTGTTAGTGAATACAGTGAATCCATTGAATTGGAATCAAAAAAGACATGATGTGATACAAAGTTGGTGTGATGAACATAAAGTAAACTATTTAGATTACAATGAAACTTCTTTAAATCAACAAATTAGTTTTGATTATAATACAGATTTTAGAGATGGTGGGGATCATTTGAATTTGAATGGTTCAAAGAAAGTATGTACGAATTTAGGTGCGTATATGAAATCAAATTATGATCTAACGGATCATAGAAAGGATGAGAAGTATCATGCATGGAATCAATTATATGCGGATGCTTCGGAATATCATGTATGAAATTGTCTTATAGTTCACCATTATTTTATTTGGGATTTGTTCCTTTCATCATGATTCTTTATACAGTATTTCCCAAGAAATATCGTTGGTTAACATTGTTGTTTGGAAGTTATGTATTCTTTTTCTGTTACTCAAAATTATTGATTCTTTATAATCTTGTTATTACTTTATTCACATATCTTTTTGGTAAGAAATTATCATCTATGAAAAAAGCACCAGAAGGTGTTGATAGAAAACAATTCAAAAAGAAGAAAAAAAGAATCTTAGTATTGAGTGTACTACTAAATCTAAGTGTATTAGTGGGATTGAAATATACGAACTTTATAGGTGGATTGATTGGTGGAGATTCATGGACAACACTTCATATCGTTGTTCCTTTAGGTATTAGTTATTACACATTACAAAATATAAGTTATCTTGTAGATGTATCTAATAAAAAGATAGAAGGTGCAAGCTCTTTCTTTGACTTGTCCCTTTACAATAGTTTCTTTTTAACAATCATGGAAGGACCTATCACACGATTCAATGATATGATCAACCAAATGAAAAAAGGCGATTCTATTACAGCTGAAAACTTTGTGTTTGGTGTAGAAAGAGTAATTTGGGGATTGTTTCAGAAGTTAATCATTGCGGATCGATTAAATGGTGTTGTGAATACATTGTTTTCAAACTATCAAAATAGTGGAACTTTATGTTTGTTTGCGGCAGTTCTTTGTACGATTCAATTGTATATGGATTTTAAAGGAACGATAGATATCGCATTAGGTGTAGGAAAGATATTTAACATTGAAATCACAGAGAATTTTAGACAACCATTCTTTGCGAAGAATGCGAGTGATTTTTGGAGAAGATGGCATATTACATTAGGCGCATTTCTAAGAGATTATGTGTTTTATCCTGTATCTTTAAGTAAACCAACACAGAGATTAACAAAGTGGTGTAAAAAACATTTGAATAAAACGATTGCGAAGTATATTGGTCCTACGATTGCGTTATTTTGTGTATGGATGTGTAATGGTTTATGGCATGGCGCAAACATGACATTTATTGTTTATGGTTTGTATTATTTTGTATTTATGGTCATTGAAATGATATGCGAGAAACCATTTGAACATTGGTGTGAAGCACATCATTTATCTGTAAATGGAATTGTTGTTCGTACAATTAGATTTATTAAATTGTTTGTGATTGTGATCGTAGGAGAAATGTTATCAAGAGCTTCTACGATTACGATTGGATGGACAATGTTAAAGAGTATCTTTATGAATTTTGATGTGAATGAATTGATAACGATCTTTCCAACATTAGGATTAAGCTACCAAGAATGGGTGGTTGTTATGATTGCCTTGTTGATTGTAATCGTTGTTTCGATTTTAAAAGAGAAAAAAATATCGATTCACGGATTGTTGTATCAAATGCCAATTCCATTAAGATACGCAGTGGTGTATGGTTTGGTATTCGCAATTATCTTATTTGGTGCGTATGGACCCGGTTTTGATGAAGTAGCGATGATGTATGCGGGATTTTAGTATGAATAAAAATGTATTAGAGTGGTTAGAACAAACAGAAAAGAAATATCCAAAGAAAATTGCTTTTTGTGATCCGAAGAATGAAATTAGCTATCATGAACTTGTAGAGAAGAGCCAATGCATTGGAAGTTATTTGGTTAGTAAGATTCAAAATAATGATCCAGTTGGAATCTATATGGAAAAAAGTGTCATTTCTACGATTGGATTATTTGGTGTGATATATGCAGGTGGTTTTTATTCTTTTTTAGATCTAAGACAACCACAACATCGTTTAAAACAGATTGAAAATGTTTTACAACCAAAAATCATATTAACAGATACAGAACATTTAGAAGTAGCGAATCATTATTTTTCATGTGAAGTTGTAACGATAGAAACAATTTTAGAAAATTATATTATCGATAAAGATGGTTTATTTAATATCCGTCAAAAAGCATTGGATATTGATCCGTTGTATGTAAACTTTACATCTGGTTCTACAGGAGTTCCAAAGGGCGTAACGGTCTCTCATCGAAATGTTTTGGATTTTATTGAAACGTTTGTACGTACAGTAGGTATACAAGAATCTGATGTGTTAGGAAACCAAGCACCTTATGATTTTGATGTGAGTGTAAAAGACATCTATAGTGGGATTTATATTGGCGCAACAGTCGCTATCATTCCTAGAGACTATTTTTCTAATCCAACAAAATTAATGGATTATGTTTGTGAAAAAGAATGTACAGTATTTACTTGGGCAGTAAGTGCGATGTGTTTTGTATCTATCATGAATGGATTTGGATATAAAATTCCACAGAAAGTTAGATTAGTAATGTTTTCTGGGGAAATAATGCCGATTAAACAATTAAACAAGTGGAAAGAGGCTTTACCAAATACGACATTCATCAATTTATATGGACCTACAGAAATTACATGTAATTGTACTTATTATGTTTTAGAAGATCGCATGTATGATTTGAATGAAAGCATTCCTATTGGAAAATCATTTGAGAATGAAAAAGTATTTTTATTAGATGAGAACGATTTTTTGATAACAGAATCTGATAAAGAAGGAGAAATCTGTATATCTGGAACTTGTGTATCTTTAGGATATTACAACGATGTAGAAAGAACCAATCTTGTGTTTGTACAAAATCCTTTAAACAAAAAAACTTATGAAAGAATCTATCGTACAGGTGATCTGGCAAAGTATGATTTGAATGGGAATTTGATTTATACAAGTCGTAAAGATTTTCAAATTAAACATTTAGGACATCGTATTGAACTTGGTGAAATTGAAAGTCAAGTTGAAAAGAATACATTGGTAAGTCGAGCAATTTGTATTTATGATTCTATCAAGAAAAGAATTCTATTGTTTTATACGGGTTCTATTGATAGTAAAGAATTGTTGACTTCATTACATGAAGTATTACCAGCTTATATGCTTCCAAATAAAATAAAACATTTAGAAGAAATGCCAATGAGTAAAAATGGCAAAATTGATCGCAATGCATTAAAAGAATTAGGAGTAAAGAAACATGTTGGATAAACAAGAGTTAAAACATATCGCACATACTTATGGAACACCTTGTTATGTATTTGATTTGGAATCTTTAAAAGATAGAGTACAACAAATTCGTGCTATTACAGAAAATTGTTATAAACTTTGTTATTCCATTAAGGCAAATCCTTTCTTGATTCCAACAATGGTAAAACTTGTAGATAAACTAGAAGTGTGTTCGCCAGGAGAATTATCAATTTGTAAGACATTACAAGTTCCTTCCAATATGATTATTTATTCTGGTGTGAATAAAGAAGAAAAAGATATTCAAGAAGCTATTTCTTACAATGTTGGAGTATTAACTGCAGAATCAAAGAAACATGTACATTTGATTCAAGAAGAAGCGAAGAAACAGAATAAAATCGTATCTGTTTTATTGCGTTTAAATGCTGGTTCTCAATTTGGAATGTCGAAAGAAGATTTGTTTGGCATTTTGGATTCTAAAGAATATTCCAATATCAATGTTGTTGGGATTCATTACTTTGTAGGAACACAAAGAAAGAAAATTGAAAAACAGATCAAAGAATTAGAGATGTTGAAAGCGTTGTATGAAGAAATTGAAAAAGAACATCATATTCATCTTCCGCAATTAGAATATGGACCTGGCTTATCCGTATCATTATTTGAAAATGAGAACTTTGAAGAAACATTAAAACCACTCAAAGAAATTCATGAAGAACTTTGTTCAATACCGAATGAAGTGACAATTGAGATGGGAAGATTCTTTGCGACGTATTGTGGCTCCTATATTTCTAAAGTTATGGATTTAAAAGAAAATAAAGGTGTGAATTATTGTATTGTGGATGGAGGAATCAATCACATTAATTATTATGGAAGTATGATGGGGATGAATGTACCTGTTACACAACATATTTCTAAGAAGAATATAGAAAGTAAAGATTGGTGTGTATGTGGTTCTCTTTGTTCAATAAATGATATCTTGATTCGTAAATATGAAAAGGGACTAAGTGAAGGTGATTTAATCGTATTTGAAAATATTGGTGCGTATTCTGTGACGGAAGGAATCTATTTATTCTTAAGTCGTAAGCTACCTTGTATTATTTTAAGAAATCAAGCGTATGATTATGTTGTGGCAAGACCATTTGAAGAATCCTGTTGGATAAATACAGGTAAAGGAGAATAAACATGGAAGAATTATTAGAATTATTAGAAGATATTAAAGAAGATGTGGATTTTGAAAATTGTGAGAAATTAATTGATGATCATATTTTAGATTCTTTTGATATCTTACAAATTATTTCAACATTAAATGATCATTATGATATATCAATTCCTGCTTCTGAAATCGTACCCGAAAATTTCAATAGCGTAAAAGCATTACTTGCGATGGTAGAAAGATTACAAGAAGAATAAATTATTTGATTATGTGTTTTGAAATGAATTGTGTGAATTTCTTTTCGATGAAGTAACAAGTGAAAGTGCCAATCAAAAGACTAATGAATATTCCAAGGATAGCTCCAATACAGGAACTCATAGAAAGAATAGAAAAATCAAATATTTTTCTACCAATGAATTGAATGATGTAATAATGCATCAAATAAACAGAGAAACTAATATTTCCTAATTGAATGAGGATTTTTGGTGGTTGGTAGTAAAACTCTAGAAGTAATGAAGAAAGAAAGACGATCGCACAAGGAATGCCCCAATTTATGACTCTTTGCATTTCGTAGATTTCAGCGTGAACACCAATCGTACATAAGTATAGGAAAATGGCAGTGATACAAAGAATCAATAATATTGAAATGTAAGAATGTGATAGAAAGTAGTCTTTCTGATTATTAAGAAATTGATAAATATAATAAATGAGAATTCCAAATGCGAATTCTAGAATGATTGGATTTGTATAAAAATACAGTGGGATATTCGCTAGAGGAACGAATTTGTGAGCGTATGTGAATGCGACAATAAATAGCGAAGCGAGGATGCCTCGGTGTTGATGATTGATTTTCATTGCGCAGAAAAAAATTAAATAAAACAATATTTCATAATTGACTGTCCAACCAATTCTCATCAATGGTTGAATCGTATATTGTCCTGTGATATCAAAAGGAATAAAACATAAACTTTTGAAAAAATAGGCCCATTCAAAATGAACTTCTTGAAACATAGAAGGAACAAATATTATCGCAAGTAAAGTAATGATTGTGATGAAGTAATACATTGGAATGATACGAATGAAACGTTTTAAAAGAAAGTGAGGTTGTTCTTTCTTTTGGGTGGAATACATCATAATAAATCCACTGATACAAAAGAATAGTTCAACACCAAATGCACCAATTCCAATGAATTCAATGTGTGTTAGGATGACAAATAAACAAGCAATGCCACGCAATGCTTGAATACTATTGATTTTTGATGTTTGTGTCTTTTCCATACACAGTATCATACAAGAAATATGTGTTTGTCTCAAATGAGATTGTGAAATATGTGAAGTTGCACACATTCTTTTAAGTGCTTGTTAAAAGTGTTAG
>CAVLCI010000095.1:0-6568 GCA_963661415.1 Bifidobacteriaceae bacterium
TAGAAAATGATACTTCTATAGAAATTAATGAATATTGGGCAAAACAAATCATAGAAAAAGAATAGGTACTTTGTTGTATCTATTCTTTTTTTCTGAGATAAAATAGTTGTTTGATCATTTGATTAGAATCAATCAAATTATTATAAGCAGCTTGTTGATAAATGTTTAATAATGAAGAATAATCTGTCGATTGATTGACGGTAAAATAATTCCCCTCCCAATCTTTACATCCCATCATTGTAATCACAGGCATCTTTGTGTATAAAGTATTTAAATATTTTTGATAATCGGTTAATTCTAAATTAGCGACTTGTGATAATAATGTAGATAGATAATTGACAGAAATCTCATCGATCCAGCCTTCAGGGATATCATAATTTGCCCATAGGACGAATCTAGTGATATAACGTTTTTGTTGTTCTTCATCTGTTAATTCAGATAGTTTTTTACCCATGACTTCTTCATAAAAGGAATCTTCAATATATGGTTGATGATCGCCATACATGAGTATGATCGTTGGCTCCTCTACATTTTTAAAATAAGAAATTAAGTTTGAAAAAGCAGTATCAGTTTCTTTGATAAGGGAAAGATATTGTTCGGTGAGTGGATAGGTTCCATCCATATTTTTGAGCTTTACTTGTGGAAACCAGGATCCAGTCTCTTGATCATAAGAACTATGATTCTGCATCGTTACATTAAACAAGAAGAATGGTTTGGATGTATCTCTATTTTCATATAATTCTTCTACATGTTCAAAATCACTTTGATCGGATACAAATAAACGAATCTTATCAAAATCATTATAATCCCCATATCCTGTATAAGAATCAAATCCCATATAGTCATATACATTGATACGATTCCAATTTTCTTTATAGTATGGATGAAATGCTTGAGAAGAATAACCTTGTGATTCTAAGGAAGAAACAAGAGAAGGAATCGTATGATTCACATATAATTGATAGGCATTGGATCCGATTGGTAGAAATGCCATTGTATTTCCAGTTAAGAATTCATATTCCGTATTACTTGTACCTGTACCAATTGTAGACACATAACTATATCCACTAATACAATTTTCTTCATTTTTTAATGTGTTAATAAAAGGTAAATAATCAACAGTTGTTTCAAAATCACCAATCACACTTAAATCTGAAAAGCTTTCATTCATGATAGTGATAATATTGGGATTTGTAACAGATGTTGTTGTGGAAGAAACGATTTGATTAGAATGTTGTAAAGCAGTTTCTAATATTGTAGAAGTATCTTCAGTAGAATCTGTTAAGTTCTTTTCTAATGTTGATACATCATAGTCATCAGGTTGAGAAAGATGTAAATATCTTGTGTTTACTAGAAATTCCGCAATTGCACCTTTTGCTTCATAACCACGTGTTTGATTAAAAAAATCAGGTGTTGCTTGAAATACAGTAGCGACAAGATCTGTTCCATAAAATAAGCAAGAAATGACAATAAATAATCCTGCTCCAAAACCTCTTGTGATATGAAAGGATCTTGTCTTTTGATTTTTGATACAAAAATTAGAAAGTTTCCAAAGACAAATTACAATCGTAATAGAAAGAATGCATTCTTTTGTAATCTTGAAGGAAAATGCACCTGCTACATTAGTGGCAGTTGTGATTGCGCTTAAATCCCAAGGTAATAGAGGGCCACCTTTGTATAGTTTTACGTAATAGTTGGCAATTCCAAAGATTTCCAAAAATACAGATGAAATACAAATAGATGCTTTCAAACTTCCTGTTAGAGAAAATAACAAAATATAAAATAATAGATTAATGAGATAATTCATGATGACATTACCAAACATATCAATATCCCATAACATATTTCCATTTAACATTTCTACTGCACATTCCATTAATAATGGGGCTAATAAAAATAAAATGACTGAATAAATCAAATATTTTTTCTTTGGTAGAAAAGCACAACAAATAATAATTATTAATAATATAATTTCTGCACCAATCCACAAATAAGGATATTCTACAAATTGTAGAAATATACTTTTATGTATTACAGAATATGTACCAATCAAACCTACGATAAAAATAGAAATCAGTTGATCAAAATGTTTTTTTATAAAATTCATACGAATACTATTATATTCTTTATTTTTTGATGTTGTGTGAATGTTTTGCGATGATTTGAAAAGTTTTTGGTGTGAGTTTTTCGAATATATAAGTTTCGTTTGTATTTGCGTAAGAAGCATATTGATTAAAAGAATATTCTAATAATGGAAAATCATTAGAGATATCTTTTGTAGAACGGAAACGATAGATCATATGTTGATCATGAATTTCATGATCAATATATGTAACTGTATAATGTGTTTCATCGGTTATTCTTTCCGCAAGTTTCATTCCTTTTTCGTTTGTGATTTGATGTAATTGTTCATCGATTTGTGTTTGATGTTGTAAGTTAGATTGTTTTTGATTTTGAATGCATAAAATGATAAAACGAAGCATATTCATAAGAAGTAAGATGAAAATTAATATTGTCAAAATATTTGAAAATATTAAATATGTATATTGAAATGAAAGAATCCATGATAGTAATGATGTTAATAGAGATATGAATCCATGTAATAAAGAATGAGAATGGATAATAGAAAATAAAGATGCAATTAAAAGAAAACAAGAAGCCAAGATTGTACTATCTTGATATTCTAGAAAACCACATTCATAAATTAAAAGACAAATACTAGTACATAATAGAAACCAAGTATATAAATGAAACAATTGATGTATTAAAGATGTTTTCTTTGGTTTTACAGAATCAATCAACAAAACTTCTGTTTCTTCTGCTAGAGAAATTGCACTACGCGTAAATGTATTATTTGTGATAACGCATGCGACATCACAATTGTAGTAAGCAGCACCAGAAAAAGCTTGTTGAACTGCTTCATTGCCAACAGGCGTTTCATAATATTTACATTGAAAGCCATAACGTTTTCTTTTCTTTGATGCAAGAATATCTATTCCTTGATCATTAGACGATTGTGTAACTTGAATGTTATGATACCCATGTTTCTTTAACCAAGTAGCACAATATTGTTCATATTCGTATCCATTCATTTCTATTTTCATTTGAATATATTATAATATTAGTCATATGAAAAAAAGTTTATTCATAGGAATTTGCACAGCAATTCTATTACAAACAGGATGTTCTAATACGATAAATCAACAATCTAATACATCGATTGATGATTCTACAGTTAATGTATGGCATGTATTACCACAGATAGATGCAACTGCACTAAAAGGGTTAGCACCTTTTTCAAAAACAACGATTCGACAGAATGGAAAAGAAGTTGCGTTAACATATAATCAAACAGGATATTTGAATTCATCAAGTGGAAATGCTTATACAGATAACGCAATTGTAGTTCAAAATGATGATGCAGAATATATTTATGATTATCATGGAAATTTATTATATGAAATGACATCGAAAGTTTCTGATACATTTCATGAAGAAGGAATTCAACCAACTTATGCATACCTCTCCAATGAAGATCATTATTTATCACAAGTATATGGAATCAAAACAGATAAAAAAGCAGTTGTTTTGAGTACAGATTTTTCAAGCATTACAGAATTATCTAGTGATGCGATGATCTATCATCCATATGATGGAAACCAAGTGTTTGACGAAATGGCAGTTCAAGACGGAAAGATTGGAATCTTATCACATCTAAAAAGTAGTAGTGGTGAAGATCAAAACGGCTATGAATTTGAAGAATATACCAAATCTAATTTGCCAGATATGTATATAGCGGAATCTATTTCTTCTTCAATGAAAGTAGATAGCTATGTTGTAGTGGATACGAATGGAAAGATATTAAGTAAAGTTACAGGCACTTTATATCAAAAAACAATAGGGCAATTTGTGAATGGATATTATCCTGTGTATCAAACGGATGATGAAAGTAAAAAAATAGCGATGATTCATGCTAGTGATGGTAATGCAATCACAGATTATTTATATAGTGATGTTGGCTATTTTGAAGATGGCTATTGTCCGGTGAAGAATACAGATGGTAAATGGGCTTATATCAATGAATCAGGAGAAGAAGTGACTGATTTTATCTTTGATTCTGCTTCCTCGTTATATCAAGGAAAAGCTTGGGTCATTAAAGATAACAAAGCTGGTGTCATAAATTTAGATGCTAGTAAAAATGAAAAACTAACAGATTCTATTTATTCACTTACTGAAAGTGATTCTGCGGTAACACCGGATGCTACAAATGCACCAGATGAAACAACTTCTAATGTTATTGGAACATTAAAAGTGAAAATTTCTTCCTTGAATATTCGCAAAGGTGCAGGAACAAATAATGAAACCAACGGTACTGCGACAAGTGGAGAAACCTATGAGGTATTTGAAACAAAAGAAGCTGATGGGTATACATGGTATCGTATTGGTGAAAATAAATGGGTAGCTGGAAATGAAGAATGGGTAACATATACAAAGAAGTAGGAGAAATAAAATGATATTTGTATTGATTATGCTAGCGGGAATTCTATTGGGATTCTTTATGGAAGCATTTATTTGTGAATATAAAACAAAGGAAACAAAACCAGCAAGTCTTTATATTAAAATGCTTGTGGATGTTGTACTTGTTGTAGGAATATTTGTGTATTGTTGTACACAAAATTACTATCATGTATTTTCTTTAGTATTAGGTCTAGGAATTGGTGTTGTTCCATATCTTTCTAATAAACCTAAAGAAACA
Source organism: Bifidobacteriaceae bacterium (assembly GCA_963661415.1). Classification (GTDB taxonomy): domain Bacteria; phylum Bacillota_I; class Bacilli_A; order Erysipelotrichales; family Erysipelotrichaceae; genus Bulleidia. Next base: position 4,757 of record CAVLCI010000095.1, read on the forward strand.
CAAATTAAAGATGATAATAAAAAAGAGTCAGAATGATGTCAATGGCATTAAGTTAAGATATATATGATTTAATGACGTAATTAAAGTGTTATGTAAAAACTTGCATAGCGCTTTTTTTGTTCACAAAAAAGTAATGAATATGTAAAAATTACTTGACAGCCTCAATTGAGGATTTTTTACATAATCCGAAGGAAATTGTAGGAGGAAAATTTACATGTCTACAATTTCTAACAACAACTATTACTATTCTATTGCTACTATCAAATCTATGCTTAACAAAGCTATATCAAGTGTATGTGATAACATCAATTGTTATTCTACTTCTCCTGGTAAAGCTTTTACCAGAAATAGAAAACTAAATTCTGAAGCTATGATACGTTACATTCTTCAACTTTCTGATAAGAGTATTCAATCTGATTTAATGAATCGTTTTCTTACTTTTGAAGATATGCCATCTGCTTCTGCTCTTTGTCAACAACGTCATAAGTTACAAGCTTCTGCTTTTCAAAGAGTATTTTCTCTTTTCACTTCTTTCTTTACAAACTACAAAACATACAAAGGTTACTATCTTCTTGCTTGTGATGGATCTGATATCAATATTTCTCACAATATAAATGATCCATCTACTTATCACATCAATACAACTGCTACAAAAGGATATAATCAACTTCATTTAAATGCTTTATATGATGTACTTAATGGAATCTATGTTGATGTAAATATTGATACTGCTACTAAGACAAGAGAATGTGGTGCTCTAGAAGATATGATCAAAGATAAAAATTATCTTGATACTTCCATTATCATATGTGACAGAGGATATGAAAAATACAATTTGATTGCCACATGTATTGAAAACAATCAAAAGTTCATCATTCGTGTGAAAGACATTAAGAGTAATGGAATACTTTCAACAGTTACTCTTCCTGATGAAAGTTTTGATATGCATATCACTAAGAGAATCACTCGTTTACAAACGAATGAAGTAAAAGAAGATGAAAGATATACGATGCTTATGAACAGTAGTGGTCCATTTGATTATTTGCCTTATGACAAAGAATATTATGAAATGGATTTAAGAGTTATTCGTTTCAAAATAACAGATGATACATATGAATGTCTCATAACAAATCTAACAGAAGATGAAATAAGATTTGAAGAGTTCAAAGACATATACCATCTAAGATGGGAAATAGAATCATCATTCAGAGATTTGAAATATACGATAGGAATGCTTTATTTCCATTCATCAGACCAAGAAATGATTAGACAAGAAATTTATGCATCACTAACAATATTCAACTTTTCTAAGATTATTATCAACAACACGCCACCAAAACAAGAAAACACGTGGAAGTATAAATATAAGATAAATTTCAAAACGGCAACAACAAATATACGACTATATCTAACTGAAAAAATAGATGAAACTGAATTGGAACTAAGGATAAAAAAATTCCTGGTTCCGATAAGACCAGGAAGAAAATTCAGTCGCAATGTGAAGGGCCAATCCACTAAGACATCTTCATACTATGCGGCATAACGTGATTAGTATAATCTCGTTGAAGAATTAAAACAAGTAGGTATAAAAACAATCTTGATATTACAAGATATTTTTGTCATGGTTAAAAGAAACGATTTTCAAAAAGAGTAATAATAAAACCAGGTATTCATTCCACTACGTTAGCAGTAATACCTGGTTTTGATACTTTTCTTTCAACATCGTTAAGTTTTATTTGATTAACTTAATGACATTGGAATGATGTGACTCTTTTTTATTCTTCAAGCAAATTATATTTTTGATAAATTTCA
>CAVLCI010000096.1:0-6254 GCA_963661415.1 Bifidobacteriaceae bacterium
GTATTCATAAAAAATGATAAGATTATTTATAGAAATAGGTGTTAGTATGCGTGTTGATTTAACAAAAGAATTGAAATCTTTGATTCAAGAATTATCTAATGATCAGACAATAGGAACGATAGGTGGATATTGTGAAGATGGTTTTCCAATTTATTATGCCAATGAAAAGATTGCACACATGCTTGGTTATGATAATGTAGATGATTTGATTGAAGGAATTCATGGACTTGTTAGTAATACGATACATCCAGATGATATGGATCAAGTAATATCAGATTTAAACCATGGGGAATTTTATGATGGTATGACTTATAAGACAACTTATCGTATGCCCAAAAAAGATGGTAGTTGGTTTTGGACGATTGATCGTGGAAAAGTATTCCGTACAGAAGATGGTCGTTTAGCGATATTAAGTATTTGTACTGATATGACAGAGTTTGTTGCGCGTCAATCAGAATTAGAACAACAGAATCATTTATCTAAAATCACGTTAAATCATATGCCTGGAGCTTATCATCAATGTTCTTCAGAGGAAGGTTTTCCATTTATTTATATCAGTGGAAAATTTCTTGAAATGTTAGGGTGGACAAAAGAAGAAATACAAGTTCGATTTCATAATTGTTTTATTGAAATGGTACATCCTGATGATCGAGGAATTATTGAAGATTTTATTCGAAAAATCAATGATAATTATGGAACTAAAAAGCTTTCAGATGCCATTTATCGTTTACAAGGAAAACATGGCTATTTATGGGTTTCTGATGCTACAAGTATTGTGAAAGTAGATGATCATATCTTTTATCAAGGTACGCTAACAAATATTACACATTTTGTAGAAGTAAAAGAAAAAAGAGAAAAACAGTTAAAACAAAGTTATCGTAAATTAGAAGAAATGCAAAGTATTATTTCTGCTTCTGATATGGGGACTTGGCAAATTAGATTATTTGATGATGAAAAACCAAAGATGGAAGCAGATGAAAGAATGCTTGAGTTAATTGGATTAAAAAATCAAACATGCACACCAGAAGAAGTATATGATGCTTGGTATTCGAATATTGTTCCTGAATCATTGCCGTCTGTATTACAATCCGTTGAAGAAATGAAAAAAGGATTCAAAAATGAAAATACATATTTATGGAATCATCCAACATTAGGTGAAAGATATGTACGTTGTGGTGGTACAGCAATTCAAGTTGATAATGGATATATTTTGAGAGGTTATCATTACGATGTAGATGATATGATTCGTCAACAACTTTCTCAACAAAAATTATTGGAAGATACTTTGTTGAAAGAAAAACAACATTTAGATGTTATTTCTTCTTTATCAACTATTTATACAACAATCTTTGAAGTTGATTTAGAAACGCATGACTATCAAATGTTAAATACGACTTCTTTAATGAAAGAAACAACAGGTAAAATTGGAAATTTTGATGATATTAAAGAAAAAATTATTCGTAATTTCATTGCGGATGAAATGCAAGAAGGAATGCGTGAATTTCTAGATTTTGATACGTTAGCTGATCGTTTATCTACAACAAATACGATTGTTCATGAATATAAGAATCCTTTTGGTAGATGGTTTCAAGCAAGATTTATTGTTAACACAAGAAATGAAGATGATATTGTAAAAAATGTTTTATATGTTGCACGTGATTGTACAGATGAAAAACAACGTGAAATTGCGTTACAAGAAAGATTACAGTTATCTGCATTACAAGCAAAGAAAGCAAGTGATTCTAAAACGGATTTTTTGAAAAGAATGTCACATGATATACGTACACCTTTAAATGGAATCATTGGAATGTTATCGATTTATGATCGTTATCGAAATGATCCAATAAAACAAAAGGAATGTGAAGATAAAATATTACATTCTGCAGATTATTTGTTAGATCTGGTAAATAATGTTTTAGATATTAGTAAAGTTGAAAGTGGAACGATTCAATTAGAAAATAAACCATTTCATATTGGAGAATTGTTATTGAAAATAATGTCTACAGTAGAAGCGAGTGCGAGTGATCATGGAATTGATATACGAGGTGGAAAAGATGTATCTCATTTATCTCATTATCATGTTATTGGTAGTTCAGTGTATTTGAATCGTGTACTTATGAATTTAGCTTCTAATGCAATTAAATATAATAAACAAGGTGGATATGTAAATCTTTATTGTAATGAATTATATAGTGATGAAAAATACGCGACATATGAATTTATTTGTGAAGATAATGGTTTAGGTATGAGTGACGAATTTCAAAAACATGCATTTGAACCATATACACAAGAAAATAAACAAACAACAACTGGATTTTCGGGTTCTGGTTTAGGATTAGCTATTGTAAAAGAAGTTATTGATAAAATGAACGGTACGATACAATTAGAAAGTAAAGAAAACGTTGGTACAAAGTTTACGGTAACGATTTCATTACAATTGGATACGAATGAAAAAGAAAATGAAGAACTTTCAAAAAAACAAATGAAATATAATTTCTTTGGTTGTAAAGCATTACTTGTTGAAGATAATGAATTGAATATAGAAATCGCTAAATTCATGTTGGAAGACGAAGGAATTGTTGTTACAGTTGCGAAAAATGGAAAAGAAGCTTTAGAAATCTTTAAAAAATCACAAATAAATACATATGATTTTATCTTCATGGATGTAATGATGCCAATCATGGATGGTATTGAAGCGACAAAACAAATTCGCTTATTAGATAGAAAAGATGCACAAATTGTGCCTATTATTGCCATGACTGCCAATGCGTTCAATGATGATAAAAAAGATTGTTTAAATGCTGGTATGAATGCACATATCACTAAGCCAATCGATATAAAATATTTAAAAGAAACGATGATGCGTTTTATGAATCAATGAAATTAAAAAGGGGAAAGAAAATGAATCGTAAAAATGTAATAGGTATTGTAGCCGCAATGGAATCTGAGATTTCTTTGATTAAAGAAGAAGAGAATATTGATGAAATCATTTCTAATGCGGGATTAGAGTTTTGTGTAGGAAAACTCAAAGGGAAAGACGTTGTTGTTGTACAATGTGGAATGGGAAAAGTGAATGCTGCGATTGCGACCCAAATCTTAATTGAAAGATTTCAGGCAGAATCTATTATTAATGTTGGATGTGCTGGTTGTTTAAATGATACTTTAGAAATTGGAGATTTTGTGGTTTCGAAAGAAGTCGTTCAACATGACTATGATGTATCCGCAATTGGGTTTCAAAAGGGAGAAATTCCTTATACTGGAAAAATTAGTTTTGAAGCAGATGAAACTTTAATTGATTACGCAAAACAGGCTATTGAAAAAGTAACAACAAATCGTCATGTCGTTGTAGGAAAGATTTGTACAGGTGATCAATTTATTTCTTCAGATGAACAAAAAGAAATCATTCTACAAAATTATCATGGTGATTGTGCTGAGATGGAAGGTGCTGCTGTCGGACAAACTGCTTATTTAAATCATGTACCTTTTGTGATTATTCGTGCAATGAGTGATAAAGCTAATCAAAAGGCTGGAAGTAATGATTTTTCAGAATATGTGGAACAGGTCACAAAAGAAGGTGCAGAAGTTGTAGTTACAATGGTAGAAAGCATTGTGTTTGAATAAGATTATGAATTATTTTTTGAATCGATTGAAATCAATTCTTTATGTTTTGTTTTTACTTATCGCTACTATTGGTTCTTTTTATACGGTAGCAGCGCAAGAAGATACTTCTGATATTTTAGATTTATTAGAAGGTAAAACAGCAGGTGTTACAACAGGTACTCCACAAGATCAAGTCGTACAAGATAATATCTCAAATGCAAAATTACAATACTACAACAATATTTCTGATTTAACACTTGCTCTCAAAACAAAGAAAGTAGATTTTATTGTTTTATCTACAGTGAATTATTATGGTCTCGTTCAACAAAATCCTGAATTTGGTTATTTTGATGTTTCGTTAAAAACATATGATGTTGGTACAATATTTCCGAAGAACGAAAATGGTGAAGCGTTACGAAAACAATTCAATCAATATATCTCTCATATAAAAGAATCAAATGAATTAGAAAAATTACAAGATCAATGGTTATTTTCTAGTGAATATGAATTGATTGATATTCCTGAAGCAGGTGAAAATGGAATTTTAAAGATGGCTACTTCCAATACTTTGAAACCATTTTCGTTTATGTTAAATGATCAAAATGTTGGATTTGATATCGCAATTGTGAGTGGTTTTTGTAAAGAATATGGATATGGATTACAAATAGAAAATGTTGATTTTTCTGGTGCAATCAGTGGTATCGCAACGGGAAAGTATGATTTAGCCGCAAATCAAATATCTTATACTGAAGAGCGTGCAGAAAGTGTTTTATTTTCAGATTTTTATTATACACAACAAATAGTTCCAATCGTAAATGCTGATGATTTTCAAAGTGATGCATTAATTACAGTTTCTAATGATTCTACAAATAATCAAAATACTTTATGGACGAATATTCGTAAAACATTGATTGATGAAAATCGTTGGCTTTCTATTTTGAAGGGATTATGTGTAACGATTGAAATTACAATAGGAGCATTTTTAATTGCGAATCTATTTGGCTGTTTATTTTGTGCTTTCGCATTATCAAAAAATCCATTATTACATTTAATCAATTCTATTTATGTTTATTTGATGCAAGGGTTACCAATGATCATTATTTTAATGATGTTGTATTATATTGTTTTTGCGAAATCATCTATTAATAGTGTTTTGATAGCGATAATTGGTTTAGGTATGATTTTTGGGGGATATCTCTCTCAATTGTTTGAAGGAGGAATTCGAGGAATAGACAAAGGACAATGGGAAGCTGGACTTTCCTCTGGTCTAACATCTTCTCAAACATTTTTGGGAATTATTTTGCCTCAAGTTGTTAGAAATCTTTTACCTGGATATTTTAGTAATTTTATTAGTTTATTGAAATCAACATCTATCGTTGGATATATCGCAATTACTGATCTTACTAAAGTTAGTGATATTATTCGTAGTAATACATTTGAAGCAATCGTTCCTCTTTGTGTTGTCGCAATGATTTATCTTATTTTAGCGAGTGCTCTAATTTTAATAATGAAGTGTATTCAAAGCAAATGGATTGTTAAAAAAGGTGGTGTTTAATCATGATTACAATTCAAAATTTAAGAAAAGAATATCATGGTTCTGTCATATTAGATGATGTAAATGTGACAATCAAAAAAGGTGAAATCGTTTCTATCATTGGTCCTTCTGGTATTGGGAAATCGACATTTTTACGTTGTATCAATCGATTAGAAGAAGTAACATCAGGCGCAATCATCGTTGATGGTACAAATATTTGTTCGAAAGATTGTCAATTAAATAAAGTACGCCAAAAGATGCAAATGGTATTTCAAAACTTTAATTTATATCCACATTTGACAGTATTAGAGAACATTACATACGCTCCAATGAAAGTATTAAATCTTTCGAAAAAAGAAGCTGAACAAAAAGCATATGAACTTTTAGAGATGGTTTGTCTTTCTGGAAAAGAGAATAAATATCCAAGTTCTTTATCTGGTGGGCAAAAACAAAGAGTTGCGATTGCACGTGCACTTGCGATGGACCCTGAAATCATTTTATTTGATGAACCAACTAGTGCATTAGACCCAATGAACGTAGAAGAAGTTTACGCTGTTATCAAAAAGTTAGCACAAAAAAATATGACAATGTTGATTGTTACACATGATATGAAATTCGCTAGAAATATTTCGACAAGAATATTTTATATGGATGAACATAATATTTATGAACAGGGTAGTCCAGAAGATATCTTTGAACATCCACAAAAAGAAAAAACAAAACAATTTATCTTTGGACAAGATACATTACATAAAATCTTTGTGAAGAAAGAATTGGATTATCTTGGTTTAATTAGTGAAGTAAATGCATTTGGATTTCGTAAGATGATTTCTCAAAAGATGTTAAATCACATTGAATCAGTGATAGAAGAAGTTTATTTACAGACGATTGATTCTAATATTGATAAAGATACAAAGATTGATTTTCAATTACAATATATCAACGATAAGCAATGTTGTTTGTATCTAAAATGGGAAGGTGAAGAATATAATCCTTTCATTCAAATGAAAAGACTTTCTCGTCTTTTAACAGAATATGCTTCAAATGATATGCATTACGAATATATTGATTCTAAATATAATACGGTACATATTACATTTTTGAATTCTTAGAAAAACAG
>CAVLCI010000097.1:0-5930 GCA_963661415.1 Bifidobacteriaceae bacterium
CCAACCATTTTTCTTTCTTCAAACGATATAAAAATAATAAACCTCTACAAGACAATTCCACTGCCATCGCAATCCAAGCGCCGTATAAGCCAATACTCTTTGTCAAAAAATACGCCATTGTAATTCTAACGCCCCAAATGCTCACTAGATTAATGATTCCAGGTACAAAGGTATCACCTGCGCCTCTTAAAGCTCCACTAGCGACTATACTTGCCGCAAACAAAGGTTCCGCAAATAATTCAATTCTTAACACATCAATTCCTAATTGTTGAACTTCTTTTACTGGTGTTAAAAATGAAAATACATAAGGACATAGAAAATACATGAATGCACCTGTTAATGTCATAATGGTCATGCCAGTAATCGTTGTTAACCAAGCAAAAGATCGCGCAAGATCTTTTCTTTTCGCACCAATTGCTTGACCAACCATTGTTGTTGCAGCACTACCAATTCCATATCCTGGCATGTAACAAATTGATTCAGCAGTAACTGCGAATGAATTTGCTGCAATCGCAATCGTTCCTAATGGTGCAACAATACGTGTAGAAACGACTTGTGCTCCTGTAGTAGCACATTGTTCCATTGCCATTGGAAAACCTATTTGAACTGCTTTCTTGAGAATTTCTTTTTGTACGATCCAACCACCTTTGATTCCTAGAAATGAAAGATTCTTTTCTTTTGTTATGGCATAAAACAGTAGAATGCACATCGATACTAGAATCGCTAAAGAAGTTCCAAGTTGTGCACCTAATACACCAAGTCCTGCACCAAACATTTCAAATTGACAACCAAACAAAGAAATCATTCTTGTTGGAAAAATCAATACATAATTAAACACAACATCTAAACAACACATGATTGTCGCAACAATAGAAGGAACTTTCATATTCCCTGCACACTGCAACATATTCATACATAACGTATTCCATTGTCTAACAGGAATAAATAACGCAAAAAATAAAAAATAATATTTCGCATCCGACCATAAAGAAACATCTGCACCTAACCATTTTGGTAAAACAAACGATAATCCAACCCCAATCATTCCAACAAGAATTGATAATACAATACTAGTCACCAATGATTGTTTGAAAATTGATTTGGCTTGATCATGTTTTCCTGCACCAATCGCATGTGCTACTTGTACAGAAAATCCTGCAGAACACGCCATAATAACGCCTCCAAATAACCAAGTCGTAGAAGATACAAGACCAATGGACGCACTTGCTTGTGCACCTAGTACACCCACCATCGCCGCATCAATATACTGCATGATAATTTCACTGATTTGTGCCAAAATGCCAGGCAACGAAAGATGATAAACAAGTTCTAGTTTATCTTTTAATTTCATGTCTGTTTGATTGCGTATCACTTCCGTAAAGTCTTTTTTCATTTTCACATCCTTTATTTCAAACGTGGTAAATTCCATCTATAGTGAATTGCACAATAACGAATAAGAACAGTTACTAAAAAACTGATAATCATTGCGTTTACTTCACCAATTCCAAATAAATATACGAAGATTACACTTCCAATGATTGCCGCAACACCATAAACTCTTTCTTTCATGATGAGTGGCATTTCCCCAGCCAAAATATCACGAAAGATTCCTCCACCAATTCCTGTTAAAGTTCCTACAAAGATACACAAAAAATGATTATCTGCATAGCCATTCTCAATGGCTGTTAATGAACCCATGATTGCGAATATCGCTAGTCCTATCGTATCTGTAATATTTAAGATTAAATCTGATACATTTTTATGTTTTTCAATTTGTCCAATTTCTTTATATTCCACAATAAATGTAATGACAGAAAAAATAAATGCACATAAAACATAAGCAGGATTTAAAAACATCATTGGAGGATGAATTCCTAAAATCAAATCTCGTATCAATCCACCACCCACAGCAGTAATACAACCTAATATGATGGCACCAAAAATATCCATCTTTTTCTTTTTCGCTACAACGACACCACTCACCGCAAATGCCGCACTACCAATCATCTCTAAAATCGTTACAAACTGCATTCTGTTTTATCCTTTTTGATTTTCTTCTTTACGATCCAATACGCAATCCAACCACTCATCATTCCAACTAGCGCTCCAACTAACACATCACTTGGATAATGTACACCTAGATACAATCTAGAAAAGCCAATACAACAAGCAAATATCCAAACAAAAATAAAATATTTTTTTTGTTCCTTTTTAAGTGTCAAATAGATTGCCATCACACTGGCAAACGCTACAGCAGTATGTCCAGATGGAAAAGAATATTCTGTTTGGATTCCAGTCAATCGTATAATATCTTCATACGCATCATATGGTCTAATACGTGCAAAATAATTTTTTAAGCATACATTTACAATCAATGCATCCACAATGAGTGCAATCATCATCACAATACCTACTTTTCTTGTTTTCTTAAAGCACAAAAAAAGAAGACATAAAATAATCCAAAACAAACCAGCTTCAGAGAATAAAGTAATAAATTTCCAAAAAGGCGTTATAAAATCAAAACGCAAATGATTCTCAATCCATAAAAGAATCATATGATCAATATTTGTAATCATTTAATATCCCTCACCTAAAATTTACATTTTTACAAAACGTATAAAAAAATTATACCAAATTTTTACAACCATTATTCTATCTTTTCTCTAACAAGCGTAAAATGATTACTCACGGAGGTACCATGATGAGAAAATCACTAGATATGTTAAATGGAAACATCACAAAATTAATTCTATTATTTTTCTTTCCAATCTTATGTGGATCATTATTCCAACAACTCTATAACACAGTCGATGCAATCGTTGTAGGAAATTTTGTTGGAAAAGAAGCATTAGCTGCAGTTGGTGGATCAACTGGTACCGTCATTAATCTATTTGTAGGTTTTGTTACAGGACTTGCCAGTGGTGCAACGGTCGTTATTGCACAGTATTATGGAAAACAAGAAATTGATGGTGTACAAAAAGGTGTTTATTCATCTATGTTCTTGGCAATTGTCTTAGGTGCTTTTCTAACAGTATTTGGATTTTGGTTTACACCACAAATCTTAGAACTATTAAATGTACCTCAAGATATTATTGAACTATCAATTTTATACATGAGAATCTATATGGTTGGTATGATACCTTCCCTTATCTATAACAATGGTGCAGGTATCTTAAGAGCTGTCGGTGATTCAAAAAGACCACTTTATTTCTTAATTGCTTCATGTATCACAAATATTGTTTTAGATATTGTATTTGTTGTGCTATTTCATTTAGGTGTTGCTGGTGTCGCAATTGCGACAACGATATCACAAATCGTTTCTTGTGTATTAACACTTTATGTTTTAGCGAAAACAGAAGAAAGTTATGCTTTCCATTTAAATAAATTATATTTTGAAAAAGATGTTTTGATTCGTATTGTTGAAATTGGATTTCCTGTAGGCATTCAATCATGTTTATATAGTGTCGCTAATCTATGTATCCAATCAAGTATCAATAGTTATGGAACTGATACGGTTGCTGCGTGGGCTGCATTTGGAAAAATCGACGCAATGTTTTGGAATGCATCTGGTGCTTTAGGACAAGCAGTATTGACATTCTGTGGGCAAAACTTTGGGGCTGGTCAAGTTGAGCGTGTCAAAAAAGGAATTCATAGTGGTATTTTGATTTATATGATTGGTGCTGCAAGCATCTCTGCAATTTGTTATTTTGGTGGAAATTTCTTGTACCACTTATTCACACAAGATGCGACAGTCATTCAAATTGGACTTGATGTCTTACAATTCACTTGTCCATTTTGGATTACCTTCTGTTTTGTAGAAATCCTTGCTTCAAGTATCCGTGCATGTGGTGATTCTTTTATTCCAATGATCATTACAGCTTTAGGAATTGGTGCTTTTAGAATTTGTTGGATTTTCTTCTATGCTTCTAACACATTATTTGATACTATCGTTTGTTATCCAATTTCTTGGATTATGACAAGTATTCTATTCCTCATTTATTACTTACAAGGTGGATGGTTAAAAAAGAGTCTGAAACAAAGAGAAAAAATCCTTAAAAACACATAAAGAGATGCTTCATTGCATCTCTTTTATTCATTTTACATTCTTTGCGATTTCATTCATTTGACGAATGCTTTCACAACATTCATGGAATTTCTTCTTTTCTTCTTCACTTAAAGGTAATTCTAATACTTTTTCAAATCCTTCTTTTCCAATAATACATGGTACACCTGCATAAAGATCTGTTTCACCATATTCTCCATCTAATGCACATGTTGCTGGAAGAATGACTTTTTCATCATGGAATACCGCATAAATCATTCTAGATACGGTTGTCGCAATACCATATTCTGTACACTGTTTTCCTTTAAATGTTAACCAACCAGCTTCAATGACTTCTTTAATTAGTTTTTCTTTATCAAATTGAAATTGAGAATCTATCTTTTCTAACACAGATAATGGAACACCATGGAAATAAACACTTGACCATGGACAAAATTGAGAATTTCCATGTTGTCCAATCATGTACGCTTCGATTGAGTTATGATTAACTGTTGTATATTGGCTTAACTTTGATAACAATCTAGAAGTATCCAAACAAGTACCTGTACCAATGACATGTCCTTTTGGTAACTCTAAAATATTTGCCAATTCTCTTGTTACGACATCACAAGGATTTGTAACATTGACTACGATACCTTTAAATCCACTCTCTTTGATTTGTTGTGCACAAGAACGTGCAAGTGGAATTGTATATTTCAATTCTGCAGCACGATCTGTATTTCCAACAAGTAGACCAACATTTCCTGCCGCATAAACAACAACATCACAATTTTTCAAATCTTTGTATGTACCTGCATGTACAAAACATTTTTCCTTCGCGTATGGAACCGCATCATTTAAGTCTTGAACTTGGCTTGTTAATTTTACTTCATCTTTAGAAATCAAAATCAACTCATCCGCAATTCCTTGTAGTAATAAAGCATAGGCAACATGTGCTCCAACATGTCCAACACCTACAATTCCTACTTTTCTTAATTCCATAAAATCACCTTCATTCTTTTATATATTTCTCATCCTGATGTGGAATTTCAGTATCACTATAATACCTTTCTACCTTCATATGCAAATCATATTTTTCTCGAAGTTGAAATATAATATTCATCATTTCTGATTGATGATGCACATCAATAGATTCTTGATCTTTCCAACTATCAATTAATAACACTGTTTGTTCATCATCCATTGGAAAGAAATATTCATAACGCAAATTTCCTTCTTCTTTTCGAATCGCATCAACTGTTCCACTTGAAATCATTTCTTGTGCGAATTTCTTTGCGGAATCACCAACACCGCTATAATAAATATTCACTGTGATTGCCATGATTATTTTATCTCAATAATTTCACCAACAAACATCCAATGTGGTTGATACTCTCCATTTTCATCCACAGGATAAGCTTTTGGATTTGACTGATAATATTCTACAATATCTTCACTTAAACCTTCTTTATCAAATTGTCCTTGATAGAGCTTGCGACAAAGAAAAGTTGTTTTCGCTTCTTGATATGTGATACTATCACCAATTTCAATTGGTGTAAGTCCAGCATTAACTGCCTTATCTTCATTTCTTCCTGTATGAGAACCCATATAACCTAATGCTTTCTTATATTCTGTATCAAAGAAACTGACTGTAAAATATTTGTTTTCTTTAAGCACTTCACAAGTGTAACGCGCAGGATGTACATAAACCGTTAAAATAGCACCTGTTTGGTTTGGTTTTGTCCAAATCGTTCCAAAACTTCCCCAACCTATCGTACAACCATTATGATGTTCTTTATTTCCAGCACTGACTAAAGCCCATTCATTCTTAAATTTATCAAATACTTTATATTCTTGATTCATTAAATCTTCCATAAGAGAATCTCCT
>CAVLCI010000098.1:0-5917 GCA_963661415.1 Bifidobacteriaceae bacterium
TATTTGATATTTGGTGTACTTACAACGGTAGTGAATATTGTTGTATATTGGGGATTGAATACAGGTTTACATGTAAATTATTTAGTATCAAATGCGATTGCGTGGATCGTTTCTGTATTATTTGCGTATATTACAAATCGAAAATATGTATTTGAATCTCAAAATACTTCATTCATCAATGAACTTGTAAAGTTTATTGGTGCTAGAGGTTTTACAGGTATTATGGATATGATACTAATGTGGTTATTGGTAGATGTATTTTTAATCAATTCCATGTTTAGTAAAATCATAGTGAATGGATTAGTAATTGTATTGAATTATATATTGAGTAAATTGTTTGTATTTCAAAAGGAGGAAGCATGATGGAAAAGATTAGTGTGATTGTTCCATGTTTGAATGAAGAAGATAGTCTTCCTTTTTTCTATGAAGAAATTAATCGAGTTTCTAAAGAGATGAATGATATTGATTTTGAATTCTTATTTATTGATGATGGCTCGAAAGATCAAACATTATCACTACTTAAAGATTTATCTCAAAAAGATGAAAGAATCAAATATATTGCCTTTAGTAGAAACTTCGGAAAAGAAGCTGCTATTTATGCTGGTTTAAAAAATAGTAGTGGTGATTATGTTGTTATCATGGATGCAGATTTACAAGATCCACCTTCATTACTTCCTGAAATGTTGCAAGCAATCAAAGAAGAAGGTTATGATAGTGCCGCAACACGTAGAGTGACACGAAAAGGTGAACCACCAGTACGTTCCTTTTTTGCCAGATTGTTCTATCGACTTATGAATCATATTTCGGATGCGAATATCATGGATGGTGCGAGAGATTATCGTTTGATGAATCGAAAAATGGTAGATGCGATTTTATCCATGTGTGAATATAATCGTTTCTCTAAGGGTATCTTTGGATGGATTGGTTTTGATACAAAGTGGATCGAATATGAAAATGTAGAAAGAGTGGCTGGAGAAACAAAGTGGTCATTTTGGAAACTCTTTAAGTATTCTTTAGAAGGGATTACTGCTTTTTCTGTAGAACCATTACAGATTGCGTCTATATTTGGGGTATTCTTTTCATTTATTGCGTTAATTATGATCATTGTTATCATTATTCGAACATTGGTGTTTGGGGATCCTACAAGTGGATGGCCATCTTTGGTTTGTATCATTATGTTAATTGGTGGGATTCAATTATTATGTATTGGAATTCTAGGACAATATTTGGCAAAGACTTATTTAGAAACAAAACATCGACCAATTTATATTTCTAAAGAAACAAATATTAAGAAATAATATAGGAATTCTTGCGTTTCTTGAATCCTATCAGTAATACGACTAAAATAAATGTGTTTGAAAGAAATAATTTATGGCTAAAAAGAAGAAAAGAAAATTGACGAAGTTTGGAAGAATCTTAACAGATTTATTGATTGTGATATGTTTAGGTATCGCAGGTTTTTCTGGTTGGAATTTATATAAAGAATTACATGAATATCAAGAAAGTAAAGATACCTATGACAAATTGGTTCCTCAAGTTGTAGTGACTGCAGATCCAGATCAGGAGGATACAGGGATTTCTTTTGATTGGGAATCTTTAAAGAATATGAATCCTGATTTTGTTGGTTGGATTCGTATGGATGATAGTACTGTGGATTATCCATTTGTACATGGAGATGATAATGCATATTATCTCAAACATATGTTTAATGGAGAATATAATAATTCTGGCTGTGTATTTATGGATGTAAATAATCAAACAGATTTTAGTGATCGTAATACTGTTTTATATGCACATAATATGCGAAATGGAACGATGTTTGCGGCAATTGAGAAATTTAAAGATGCTAGTTATTATGAATCTCATCAACAACTTATGATTTATACAGAATCACAAAACTATGTTGTATACCCTGTTGCGGGTATTCTAACAGACGGACAAGATGACTATATTCGAACATCGTTTAGTAGTGATGAAGATTTTATGTCGTATGTAAATCGTTTTGTATCAAATTCTACATTTACATCAAATCAAACAATTGAATCTACAGATAAGATGATTATGTTAAGTACATGTAATTATGATACAGATGATGGAAGGTATGTACTAATTGGAAAGTTAGTAGCTGAGGAAAATAATGGCGAAACAGAATAAAAGAGAAGAAATATTGGAAGAAGTTTATCAAAAACCAATCAAAAAGAAGAAAAAGAAAAAAAGAAAGAGAAGATTATCTTCTCAGTTTTATTGGATGTTATTGGTGATTGCTTCTATTACAACAAGCATTGTGTTTTTTACTGCACCAATGTTTCCTACAAAATGGGCATTTCTAGTATTCTTTGTATTATTAGGAATTGTTGTATTGACGGGTATCTTTTCATCTATCTTTTCACCAAGAAATCGTATTCAGAAGTTTATTAATTGTTTTCTAGCAGTTTGTTTAGGAATCGTTAGTATCCTAACACCATATTACATTAATAAGATTACAGCTTTATTTGAAAGTGCAATCGGAGATAAAGTTAGAATCAATTTATATGTATTAACAGATGAATATAAAGCAGAACATTCCGATATATTCCAAAATACAATTACATTACCAGAAACTGATAGTAGTGGAAATTTCAAGAATGTTGATATGACAAATTATGCGGATGCGGTATATGGAACAACTGTCGCAACAGATTCTGAAAATCAACAATACGCAGTGAAACAGTTAAAAGAACTCTGTGGAAAACAAGTTCAAACATTAGATAAAGCATCTTTATCGGAAGATGTACAAGCATTCTATGAAAATCATTCTGATATCTTAGTAATGTCAGAAGCACTAGCAGCGACAATTTCAGATATTGAAGGTTTTGAAAACTTTGAAACGGATACGAAAGTTTTATATTCTATTGATCGACCAATTGACTCCAGTGCTGCGGATACGGTTGCGGTAGACATGACAACCAAACCATTTACAATCTTCTTTGGAGGAAATGATACAGAAGGTGAACTATCCTTACAAGGAAGAACAGATGTAGATATGACAGTAACAGTCAATCCAAATACACATCAAATTATTATTGTAAACTTACCAAGAGACTCTTGGGTTCAAAATCCTTACTATAATAATCAACGTGATAAATTAACACATTTAGGACTTGCGGGAATTGAGAATACAACACAAGGTCTAGGAAATATCTATGGCATTGAAATTCCAAACTACGTATTGGTGAATTTCACAACATTCATGTCCATTATATGGGCATTAGGTGGAATCTCTGTAGATAATCCATATGCATTTACTGCAATTAATGATATGTATTTCCCAGAAGGACACATTGAATTAGATATGAATTACGCTTTGATGTATGTACGTGAAAGAGAAAATCTACCAGACGGGGATTTTGGTAGAAATATGCATCAACAATTAGTAATGAAAGGTATCATTAGTAAATTAACATCCTCTGAAGTTATCACAAAGTTTAATTCATTATTAGATGGTATTAGTGGTCAATTCTTAACAAATATTTCAAGTGATTCAATTTATGCCTTAGCACAAAAACAATTAGATGAAGGCATTGAATGGAACATTGTAAATTATCATGTGGCTGGTGAAACTGGTATGGAAGTATGTGCTTCCGCAACAGGCCAATATCTATCTGTTGTATATCCATATGACAATCAAATTGAATTTGTGAAAGAAGAAATTCAAAAAGTCATCAATGGAGAAACAATTACGCAACAAGAATTACCAGAAGGTCAAATTACAACAGATTATTCTGCAGATCATATTGTTCTACAAAGATCATATCAAGATACAACAAGCTATGACACACAAGAACAATCTTATGATTCATCAGATGATGAAGAATATACACCAGTATATGATTCAAGTGATGATTCTGATAATGAATATGATAATAGTGATTCTAATTATGATGATTCATCCAATGATGAAAACTATGATTATGAAGAAAGTAATGAAGGAGAATAAACATGTATACAATTCAAGATTTATATGATTTAGAACACACGCTCGCAAAAGAGTATTTATTGCAATATACATATCCATGGGAAGCTTTGAAAGGTATCAAAGATTTGATTCTAGAAATTGGATCTAAACTTCCAAAAGATGAATATGATGAAGTAAGTGAACATGTTTGGGTACATAAGACAGCGCATGTATTTCCTTCAGCGTATTTAGGTGCACCATGCATCATTGGAGCAAACACAGAAGTGAGACATTGTGCATTTATTCGTGGATCTGCATTAGTTGGTGAAGATTGTGTTGTTGGAAATAGTTGTGAATTAAAAAATGTCATTTTATTTGATCATGTTCAAACACCACACTATAACTATGTAGGCGATTCTATTCTAGGTTATTATTCTCATATGGGAGCAGGTTCAATTACTTCCAATGTAAAAAGTGATAAGAAATTAGTTGTGGTTCATGATAGAGTAAACAACGAAGAAATTGAAACAGGCTTAAAGAAGTTTGGTGCGATGTTAGGTGACCACGTAGAAGTTGGATGTAATAGCGTATTGAATCCTGGAACTGTGATTGGTAGAGATAGTAGAGTTTATCCAACAAGTTGTGTTCGAGGAGTTCTTCCAGAAAAGAGTATTTGGAAGAATGATGGAACGATTCAAGTACAACATGATTAAGGGAATCAGATTGGTTCTCTTTTTTCGTTGTATAAAGTATTAGATAATGCCATAATATTCCCTAAATTATGGAGGTACGAAAAAATGAAACTTTTAGTAATTGGTACAAAAGGTAGAATCGAAAAATATACAGAAGATGCATCGAAGTATCAAGCATATGAAATCGTATATGTATCACCTAATGCAAATGATGATGAGATTTTGCGTGTTGGAAAAGATGCAGATGTGATACTTGTAGATGCGATGGGAAAAGTATCTGGTAATGTGATTCAACAAATGCCTAATTTAAAGTGCATTCATTCAGAAGGTGTTGGTTATCAAGGCGTGGATGTTCAAGCTGCAACAGAAAAAGGAATCTATGTATGTAATTGCAAAAGTATGAATGCCTCTGCAGTTGCAGAACAAACGATTTTATTGATGTTAGGAGTATTAAAGAATGTCATTGGTGGTAATGAAAGTGTTAGAAATGGAACACAGATTCAAACAAAAGAAGCGTACATGTTGAGTGGTAATCTAAAAGAACTCAGTGAATGTACGGTTGGTTTGATTGGGTTTGGAGATATCGCTAAAGCAACCGCAAAGTTACTACATGCCTTTGGTGCAAAAGTTATTTATTACAAGCGACACCCAGAATCTGAATCCATCAACGAAGAATATCATGTAAAATATGTACCTTTTGATCAACTACTAAAAGAAAGTGATATTGTAAGTTTGCATGTTCCAGTAACAGAACAAACAAAATACATGGTCAATCAAGAATTCTTTAAAAAGATGAAAAAAGATGCATATCTCATCAATACTTCTAGAGGAGAACTTGTAGATAATAATGCGTTAATTGAAGCGTTAGAAGATGGGATGATTGCTGGAGCTGGATTAGATACGATTGATGGTGAACCAATTCAAAAAGATAATCCTTTATTGCATGTATCTAATGAAGTAGATCAAAAACTATTATTAAGTTGTCATATCGGTGGAATCACAGGTGCATCCTTTAAACGTGGCTATGAAATGGTATGGTCAGATTTTGAACTTGTTAACAAAGGAGAAAAACCAAATCATTGCGTGAATTTATGATTTATATCAAAAGTGTGATAGTAAATAATCCAATGTTTAAACACCGAATTTCCACAATAAAAAATAAAATCATTCGCATGTGATTGCATATCCAGATAAAATAATTGTAAAATTACAAGTGCATAACCGCTAAATAACCGTTCATCATATACAATAATGACATGATAAAAAGTTATTACTCAAAAACTTTAGGAGG
>CAVLCI010000099.1:0-5889 GCA_963661415.1 Bifidobacteriaceae bacterium
AAACCATTCTTTGTTTTCTGTTCTACAAATTCTCTGAATTCACGATAATGATCTAATAAAATATGATTTTGATTTCCATGACATGAAATAATATATGCGATTAAAGGTTCCGCATCATTTACTTCAATCGAATCAATATATTTCTTTTCTTCTATATGTTTAAAATATGGAGATAATATGTCTTTCCCATTTTCTAAACCAAATACTTCATATAAACAATCTGAAGATAATACAATTTCTTCATCAAATTCTTGAACTAAATCCGTAATTTCTTTCATATGATTTTTACTATAAGTACTACAAACAAATGTACCATCTTCTTTTAAGATCCTTTGACACTCTTTTAATACAACATCTAAATCATTGAAATAAAACAATACATGATTGGCAATGACTAAATCAAAACTATGTTCTTTATATGGAATCTTATGACAATCAAATCTTTTATAACTAAATCTTGAATCTTTCCCAATAGATTCTTTTGCGTCTCTTAACATTCCTTCTGAAATATCCGTTAATGTAATATGAATATTCTGAGGTAATACATCTAAGTTTTCTTTCCACAATGCACCATTCCCACAACCAATTTCTAATATATGCATATCTTCTTTTAAAGATACTTGTTGAAGTAACCAAGGAAACCAACCTTGTTGATTAGTAGAATATTCTTTATGTAATCGAATACGTGCTGATACATTTGTAGCATCTTGATATTGTGTTTTTAAAGATTGATCTGCACTTGTCATATGAATCAGATTTAACATTTGATTCCAATTCACATCTTCATGATTTTCAATCACTTCTGTTGTATCACACAATGCTTGATATACATCATTCAATTCAGAAATTCTTTCTTTTACTAATTTCTTTTGAATCTGTAAAGAACCCAACAAGAAATCTTCATCTGTACTCGTCAATGTCATTTCACGAATATCATCCAAAGAAAAACCAAGATACTTAAAAAGAAGGATCTGTTGTAACTTCGCTAGATCCCCATCTGTATATAAACGTGTTCCGTTTTCTTTACGATAAGATGGTTTTAATAGATTTTTACGATCATACCAACGAATCGTACGTAACGTCACATGTGCTTTCTTCGCAAATTCACCAGATGTATAGTATCCTTCTTTTTTCATCTAATTACTTCCAGTTCCTACTTTCAACATATAATCATAATTCTTATCAAAATTATCATTGTAGAAAGGATCATGTTCAATCCAAGATGCATAGTTCTTCTGTGCATAATCTACTTCATTCACATATCTTTCTACTGCTTTTTTATCTTTATCGATACCTCTCGATTTTGATTCATAATGATATAATTCAACATCTGGTAAAAATAAATTGGAATAGCCATGGTCAATGAGTCTCAATCCCAAATCTACATCATTAAATTGAACCGATAATTCTTCATTCATTCCACCAACTTCTAGATATTTCTTCTTAGAAACCATTAAACACGCAGCTGTACAACAAGCAACTTCATTTGGAATCTCTAATGTATGAAGATATCCTTTTTCATCATGTGGTTTGCGATAGTAACGATGCGCAAAGCCGCCACCTTTACCAGTAATGACTCCACCATGTTGAATCGTTCCATCTCCATAGTATAGTTTCACACCAACACTACCTACATCATCTAATTGTGCATAAGAAATCATCTTTTCTAACCAATCAGTTGTAATGACTTCTGTATCATTATTCATTAGCACCACATATTCACCAGAACTATATTCCACTGCTTTATTGTTGATGATAGAAAAATTAAATGGAATCTTTAACGCGTGTACAAAAACATTGTTATGTTTTTCTTGGAGTTCTTTAAAGTATGTAAATGTTTCTTCTTTCTCACTATTATTATCAATAATGATTATTTCAAAGTTACGATAACTACTTTTCTCAAAGATAGAATCAATACATTTCTTTAAATCAGTAACGCCATCCTTTGTAGGAATCATGATAGATACTAGTGGTTCACCTTTTACAGGATATGAAAGATACGCACAATCTGAATGCATATT
Source organism: Bifidobacteriaceae bacterium (assembly GCA_963661415.1). GTDB lineage: Bacteria > Bacillota_I > Bacilli_A > Erysipelotrichales > Erysipelotrichaceae > Bulleidia. The sequence continues at coordinate 2,022 of CAVLCI010000099.1, forward strand.
TAACTTACAATCAATATGTTTTTGATCAATATATTTCTTTAATGGATATACATCAAAAGAATCCAATTCTTTTTCTCCATATAAAATCTTAGAAATATGTTTCCAATTTAACTTCTGATCAGATAATTCTAATAAATACTCATAAATACTAATATCAGTTGTATCAAATTGTTTTAATAATTCCGTTTTAACAATCACTAAATTCCCAATATAATTAAAACCCCTTAATAAATAATAAGAGAAATCAGGTTTACATACAGGATTCTTTCTATTACCATCATCAAAAATATCATGATCAAAATAAATCAAATCTACATCACCGATTTGATTCAAATATGAAAAGAATGGTTCATACAAATGAATTCCTTCACCTACTAAACACGTATACTTTGTATGAATACGACTAGTATCTAATGTTTCCATAGATACACTTGCCAATCCATTTGTATTCAAACCAATCACATTCTTACCAACAAATGTAATATCTGTAAACAATGTATCTGAATGGTCATATTCTTGAAGTGTTAACCATTTATTGTATTCTTGTTCATTGCTTGGATCATAATATCTCTGTCCATATTTAGAGATATTTTCACTTTCATGTTTAAACTTATGAATATATGTTTTTAATATTTCTTTAGGAATTACAAAATGATATTGTACTGCCCAAATATATAATGCTTTTTGAATTAAACCTAATTTCGAACTTTTATTTTTCATAACCAATATTTTACACGTTTGTATCATTTAAAAAAAGTCTTGGACAGATATCTGTCACAAGACTTCATTGTTTTATTCACCTTCAACTTGTGTTGTATCAGTTGTAGCTTCTCCATCTGTAGAACTATCAGTATTACTTTCTCCTGAACCATCAGTACTACTTCCGGAACCATCAGCTGATCCAGAACCATCAGTACTACTTCCTGAACCATCAGTTGATCCAGAACCATCAGTACTACTTCCTGAACCATCAGCTGATCCAGAACCATCTGTAGGTGTTGTATTTGGAGTGTCTGATGGCGTAGAGGATGGGGAAGATGTTGGTGTTTCTGTTGGTTCTGCAGAAGCACTTTCTTCAGGTGTTGGTGTTGGATCAGGTCTACCATCATCTGTAATACGTGTTTCATTGTATGTTTCTTGAGATACAGGATCTGGTGTATACGTATTGGCAGCTGACCAACTTACAGAAGTAGGTGTACTTGGCGTATCTGTTGTAGATAAGTTACGTCTGATTGCAGCGGCACAATCCTCAATAGAACCATTGAATAAACGATAGATCCACAGATCCATTTGTAAGCTTTCATTCCACAAATCTGCAGCGTAACCATAAACTCTTGAAGATTCAAAATTGAATAATCCAGAAATACTATCAGAGTTGTAATATCTCTTTGCCTTTTGTAAAGCGTAGTTGATAAATCCTGTCATTTGTTCAACGGAGAAGTTTGTCTTGATGTTACTTCCTGCAGCGTCTAATACATCTAAGAACATTTGAGGACTCTTAGAAGCCATTAATTTTTCAATAATACATTCGATAACTTGTTGTTGATGTCTTTGTCTAGCGAAGTCACCATCTGCGAATGCCATACGTTCTCTAACGAACGCTAATGCTTGCGCACCATTGACATACATATCATTTCCAGCTGGAACTAGCGCAACTTCCAATTCGTCTTTTTCAATATTCCAAGATTGTCCAATGAATTCTGTTTCGTTTGTAATATTGATGCCACCAATTGCGTCTACTACTTGAATAACAGATGCAAAGTTAAACTCAATCGTATAGTCAATATCAATGCCCATTAAGTTTTCTACAGTTTTAACCATACAAGATTCACTTGCGGCATGTGCTGCATTGATCTTATCACTTGATCCATAACAAGAAATAGGTACATAAGAGTCTCTTGCGATAGATGTCATTGTAACTTTCATAGAAACAGGATTAACAGACATTAAGATAATAGAATCCGCAAGACCTTCATTTTCACCCGTTACAAGAACAGTAAATGGTTCCTTCGTGATATCTTTATCTGCACCTGCTTCACTAGCAGTTGAAACTGTATCAGAGAAATCCAAGATGGATTGTGTATCTGGTAAGTATGCTGATAAGTTTTCATCTTCTTCAAATTGAGAAGCGTAAGATACTGGCATAACCGCACAATCTACACCACCAGAAATCAACTGTGTTAATAGTTCTGTATAACCATTCACTTCCACATATTCAACATTGATGCCTTCATTTGAAAGCTTTGTTTTCGCAATTTCAGATGTTGTAGAACCAGAAGAAATACCAACTCTTCTTCCTTCAAGATCCTTTGCATCTGTAATTGGATCTCCACTTGTTCCACTATAGATAACTAAAGAAGCAGATACTTCCTCTTCTTTTGTATCACCTGTAATCTTTTGAACATTTGTGTTTACTCTACTTAACGCATAAGTGCCATATCCACCTACACCAACGAATAAACATAATACAATACAAGAAATCACAAACATGACAACTTTCTTTGTACGTATCATTAAGATAACTAAAATATCTAATAACACTAATAATACAAGTGCTACTAAGTTAATGATCAAGAAAATATTCTTTCCAACTGCTGAGAATCTTGTTGTGTTAAATAATACAAATGTCACTAAAATGTTGGCAACAATTGTAAAAATAGATACAACAACATTTAATACAGTAGGATCTTTCTTAAATTCACCTTTCTTAGGTTGTTTCTTTCCTTTTTTATTCTTTGGTGGATCTACTGGTGGAATATCACTTCCTCCACCATTGTTATTTTCTACTACCTTTGTAGGAGATTCCTCTACAACAGGTGTATTGATATTTTCATCTCCAAATTCATCTGGTACATCTGGAAACAATGGTTCAAAATCATTGTTAGATTCTTTTGGAGCATTAAAATCAAAATCTAAATTTAAAGATTCTTCGTTTTGAAAACTTCCTAATTCTTCTGGAGCATCTGGAAAAGATGGTTGATCATCATCAATTGTTGGAAGTTTCGCTGTTTCATCGAAATCAATACCTTCAAATGGATTGTTCATTAGTCAATACCTCCAATTTCCCATCTACCATTGTTATTTACCATATGGAATGTAGCACTACTTTGAATTTCTGCAGTATTCATTGTAGTATCACTTTCATAACTCCATGAAGCATTTACATCAATACAATTCAAAGATGTTGTTTGTTCATTGTTATCACTATCTGTATATGTAACTGTGTAATCCTCTACACGATTCACACTATTGATCGTTACATCTTTAACTTGAATCAAGCTATCTCTACCATTTTGAGATAAATAGAGATCCATATCTTGATAGAAGTTATATAACGTATATGTTTCAAAATCAGATTGTTTTTCTGTAAAGATATACTGCATACCACCAATATCATAGTTACCATCTTTATTTGTCCAAGTATAATACTGGCAAATAAAATTCTTCACTACTGTTTCAGCGATTGCTTCATCACCTGTATATTCATTTCCATTATCATCTTTCAAAGTTTTACCATCTAATGCGTTATTTAATTCTTTGAAATATGTTTTATTAATATCTGTTGGATTGTTACCAATAGAATAGTAATCATTAGAATATTCATTATCTACTGTTTCTGTTTCAACTGTATCTCCACTACCTGAACTAGAGCTCATTACTTTAAAAATGTTAAAACAAAAAGCGAAAAGAATGACAACTGCTGTAATCAATAAAATCAAAGTTAAAATCCCATTGATCTTTACTTTTTTCTTCGCGTTCTTTTTCTTAGAAACTGCCATAAAACCGTCCTTTCCTAAAAATGCACGTAATATTCTAACACTTTTAACAAGCACTTAAAAGAATGTGTGCAACTTCACATATTTCACAA
>CAVLCI010000100.1:0-5827 GCA_963661415.1 Bifidobacteriaceae bacterium
TTAAAAGGAAGAATACGTGCCTATGCGATAACGAATGAAGGACAAGAAGTAACGTATGAAATATTAGGAAAAGGAAAGATCTTTGGAGAAACATGTTTATTGAAACATGGAAAAAGACCAGTTTATGCAAGTGCAGTTGTAGATTCAATCTTATTACAAATATCAAAAAATGATATGGAAGAATTATTATCTAAGTATTCAGAATTAGGTCTTTTGTTAATCAAGATGATTGCGGAATCCAATGTATATTTGTGTGATTGTTTGCGAATGCATCGTGATTATAATCGTTATCAGAAAGTTGTGTATTTTTTGTTGGATACAACAAAAGAAGATGCATTGGATAAAGAGATACAGAATGGTGTATTACCATATACACATGAAGATATCGCAAATTGTGTACAACTGAATCGTGTTACTGTTTCTAGAGTATTAGATGAATTAGAAAAGAACGGATATATTCGAATGAAATATAAGAAGATACAAGTATTGAAAAGAAAAGAATTAGAAGAAATATATTTATGAAAAAATGGGAACAATGTTCCCATTAGAGAATACTTGTATCACAAGTATATGTATGTGTTTTGCCATCTAGATCATATTGAATCGTTAATATTTTATCGTACATCTGTGTATGTATATTTGTAGCAGTAGATAAATGACGATAGTGATGATATTGATCAATTTGGTCAGATGTGTAGTTGGATGGATTATCACTTGTTAAGAATACACCACCTAATAATGCATCAATCGTAATTAACATTTCTTTTTGTTCTTTTGAAAGTTTGAGATTTTCATCTCTTAAGAAAAAAACATCAGGATCGGATAGATATGCACGGGTATTGATTTGCCTTCTGAAGATTGTATTGGCTAAAGAATGCTTTGTGGATACTCGTTCTCTATGGAAAAAACGCATATATAAAACATCATTCCAATCTAGACCTACATCACATCCTATACGATTGTATTCAAAGATACCTAATGTAGATGCGAATGGGACACCACATCCTAATACAGGATGATCTTGACAGAGTTCTTTTAAGAATAGAATTGCACGTTTCATTTTGTGAGCTCTAGATTCTTTTTCTGTTCCAAATGGTGCAGCAGCGTATAAGAAATCTAATTTGACCAAATCAAAATTCCATTCATTGAAGATGCGATTGAAAACATCTTTTAAATATTGAATGACTTCAGGATGATCAATATCTAATGCATAAGCTCCATCCCAATTACAACCAACAAACCAAGGTTCTCCATTCACTTTTAACAACCAATCTGGATGTTCTTTTACGAGTTTTGAATGGATAGAGGCAAGGAAAGGAGATACCCAAATACCTGCTTTGAACTTTGCTTGATGGATGCGATCTGTTTCATAACGTAATCCATGTGGGAATTTTACTGGATCATATTCTAACCAATCTCCTGTACATGGTTGCCAACCATCATCAATTTGGAATAAATCATTTTCTTGTAGGATGATCTTACACCCATCTAGATCTTCTTTGATCGTATCTGTAGAGATATTTTCATAGTGATTATACCAACTAGAATATCCATATAATTTAGACTGTGTTTGTTTTGGAATATTCATTGTTTCAAACCATCCATCAAATACTTCTTCTTCACTACCTGTTTTTTCATAAATATCAAAGATCGTATATGTTCCATCTAGTTTGACATCTTTACAGTCTTTTTCAATTGTAAGTATATGCTTTTCATAATTGAATATTGTGTATCCTAGATCTTCATTGATGGATGCGAGTAAATGATATTTGTTTCCTTTTCTAACATACATGTATGTATATCCATGAAAGATTCCTTTATGTTTTGGATATGCATGAAAATGATAATCTCCATATCGATCAAAATGATATTGGTCAATTAATTTTTGAGGAACATGTTGTAGACCTCTTAAAGTATCTGAAAGTTTCATTTCTTTGGCATATGTCCATGTTTGATATCCATTGAAGAATAGAACATCGCTAGAAGAAACCTCTAGAGTTGTTGTAGCGGTGATGGATTGAATCGTTCCATGAATTTCTTCTGTAATATTTTTTAGATTTTCTGTTTGATATTCAATTGTTTCAGAATCTGTTTGTATTTGAATTTTCCAAGTCATAGTTTTTTCTCACTTAATGTTTTGGCAATTTCATTTGCCTTTTCATCGGTTAATATAAATTTCTTTTTGAATAAAATATAGGCAACAACTAAACCAATACAAGGTAATATTGTCATTAATAGATGAAGTCCTGTAATAGTAGAAGCACTTTGGGCTACTGGAATTCCATCCGCACTATTTCCATTTAAACCAATCAAATCTAATCCAATACCAGATAAGAATACCGCAAAACCAGATGCAGCTTTCACAACAAAGGTCTGCATAGAGAAGATGACAGATTCTTCTCTTCTACCTGTTTTGATTTCACCATAATCTACAGAATTAGATAAGAATACCGTTGTTAATACACTTAACATGCCATTAGCTACAAATACCAACATACCAATCGTACAAAGTAGAGGCATTAAATGCGATAGATTTGTAAAACAAGAAATCAATAAACATACATATCCAGCAATTGCCATGAGCAAACTTGTCTTGAAGATTGTTTCGTTAGATAATTTTTTCCTTAATAAAGGATAAATCAACATCATACCTAATATTTGTCCAGCACCACCAACTGTTGTAAATAATGTATATTGTGTTTTCCAAGCTTCTCCACCAAAATCATATTTAAAGAAGTAAAGAATTAAATTACTTGTGATATACAGTGCACTATTGATTAAGATGATCGTAATGACAGTCACCATTGCTTGATCATTATGAAACAATGCTTGGAACATTTCTTTGACAGTTGTTGTTTCCATTTGTTTATCACTTTTCTTTTCTTTGATTGTAAAGAATAAGATAGATTCAGTGACTACAAATAAAATAGCTACAAGTAAAGAAAACCATTTAAATCCAAGTGATTCATTATTTCCACCAAGCAGTGCTACACAAAGTACTGTTCCAACTTGAATGAGTGCAGAACCAACACCAGCACACGTTCTACCAATGACTGATAATTGTTCACGATCACTTGGTTTTTCTGTAACAGCTGGAATCATAGACCAAAATGGAATATCCATCATTGTATATGTAACGCCCCAAAGGATATATACGATGGCGAAATAAATCATTAATCCAGAGGAAGATAAAGATGGTGCTGAAAATAATGCATATAAAACAAATGCATTCAATACAGAACCAGAAATGATCCAAGGACGGAATTTTCCATATTTTGTATTTGTTTTTGCGACCAAAATTCCCATGAATGGATCATTGAATGCGTCAAAGATTCTCGCAATCATCAATATCATTCCTACAAATGTTGCTTGTAAACCAAGAATGTCTTGATAGTAATACATGACGTAAGAACTTGATAAGGCATAGACCATATCTTTTCCAATTGCGCCTAAACCAAATGCTGCTTTTTCTTTTGTGCTAAATTTTTTCATAATGATTTCCTTCGATTTTGATATTTAAAGTGATACTAGATAAACTTGGAGTGGATATTGTAAGTGTACCTTCTCCTAAACTGCCATTTGTTTTGAGATATGTACCTGTTAAACCACCTTCACACACAATGGTCTTTGGACCAACGATTTCTAAATTATCAGTAGTTTCTAATGTGAGAGGGAGTTGTGCGTATGGTGCGATATTTTGATTTTCATCTTTGACTTGAATGCGAATTGCACACATATCATATGTGTCGGATTCATAAAGTGTTGATGAAGAAATAGTAGCTTCTAGATGTAATGTGTTTCCAGGGGATTTTGTGATGGATTTGATGATTTTTCCATCTTTGATTGCATCAAATCTCCATCTTGTAGCTTCACCACCCCAGTTACCTACATATTTACTATAGAGTTCATATCCATCTGCAAATGACATGTGATAATGCATCATGACGTACGCAAACAGAGCTTTGTATTTGAGTGGAAGATTTGCCATTCCATAAAGTGCAGCTGCGTTTAAGCATTCCGCAATTTGTTTTGCTTGAGATTGTGGCATCTTTTCTTGTTCGATGAGAAGATGACCGATGGTATCATCAATTAAGATTGGTCCATGTTTTAAAGCTGTGAATGGTGAATTTTTAAATTCTTTCACAAAGTGATCATTTTTGTATAAACGAACGGAATCTCCATTTGTAAAACAATAGAATTGTGGAAGTTGACCAGCTGGATAATCACCAATTTCCATGTTGGAACTAACTTCTAGAACAGGTGTTTTATCTTGTTGAGATGCATAGATATATGCAGCAAGTTTTGAATTTCTAAAACTATCCATGACACCGTGATAACAAATCTTATCGCCACTTCCGAAGTCTTTGTGTGTTGCGTAATCAAACATACACCATTCAAAACATCCAAGGTGTTGTTGATCTTTCATGGCATCATTTAACACTTGTGCGTGTCTTAATGCGTGTTGTTGACGTTGTAAGGAACGGTCATATGTTTTTGTTGGGAACATGTGACCATTACATTCTGATATGAGTAATGGTTTATCTAAGTGTGTTGTAACAGATTTCTTTGTTTTACAACCAGGATTTGTTCCATTATGTGAGAAATCATTATAGGCATAAATATCTTCCAACAATGAACTCTTTTCTAGATAACGAACACCACTGGTAGGTCTAGTTGGATCTAAACTATGAGCAACTTCATTTGTTTTTGTGTAGAGTTCATCATCATCTTGGCTTTCATTGACACGTACGCCCCAAATACAAATAGAAGGATGATTACGATATTGTAGAACCATTTCTTTTGTATTATTAACACAAGTTTCTCTCCAAAAAGCATCTTTGGATACATATTGCCATCCAGGAATTTCTGTAAATACTAGAATACCTCTTTTATCACATTCTTCAATGAAATAGTGAGATTGAGGGTAATGCGATGTTCTTACTGCGTTGACACCTAATTCTTCATCTAAGATTCTTGCGTCTTCTCTTTGTAAAGATTCACTAGCAGCATATCCAATATAAGGGAAGGATTGATGACGATTTAATCCACGTAAGAATACAGGTTGATTGTTGATCAATAAATTGTTTTCTGTTAGAGAAATCGTTCTTAATCCAAATGATGTTTGTTTGATGAATGTATTGATTTGTAGTTCTAATGTATACAAATAACCATGATGTACTTGCCATAAAATAGGATCAGGAATAGATAATGAAATAGATGTAGGACAATTAGTATATTGTTTTTCAACAACGCATTCATGATTTTGATTGAATACTTTAGCGGATAATTGTAAAGAATCAATAGGACCATCATATGTAATATTCACATCAATATCGGATAAAGATTCTTTTGTTTTGATGAATACATCTGAAATGTATGTATTAGGAACTTCATCGATCCATACATCACGATATAAACCACCATAAGTTAAATAGTCGATTACAAATCCAAATGGAGGAATAGAAGGATTTTCTGTTGTATTTAATTTACATACAATCAAATTATCACCAGAATGAACATATTTTGTAATTTCAAGACGATATGTAGTGTACCCATTGTAATGTGTGCCTACTTCATTACCATTGATGAATACTGTACAAATATGTGCAGCACCATCTAATTGTAGAAAGTAACGTTGTTTGACTTCATCTAAATGAAAATGTCTTCGATAACCACAAATCATTTGATAAGAAGATACATCAATATAATGAAGTGGTAATTCTTTCACTGTATGTGGAAGACGAACTTGTTCGTAAGTTCCATTTCCTTGTAAGAAATCTTCGTTAAATACTTCTGTAAATTCCCATTTGTCATTGATTCTTTTCAT
>CAVLCI010000101.1:0-5755 GCA_963661415.1 Bifidobacteriaceae bacterium
TAGCCTCCTTACATACAAGCAAACGCAATCAGCGCTTCTTTATCTCCAATATGTTCTATTGCATCCTTGATCGAAAAATCTATTAATACTGTATTTAGTGTTTCAGATTTGTTATTGTCTAAATATCCATTTTCAACAAGCAATTTCTTTAATACTTGTTTACTCTTATTGATTGTTGAATCACTCCATGAAGCAACCGTATCATTTTGTTCTTGCATCCTTGTAAAGAAGGAATTCATATCCATTTTTGAAAAAGACATATCTTTTATTCGATATTTTTCACCAATTACTGTAATCATAAAATCTCTAACGATACGATAATAGTTCATCATAATATATAAACATGCTTGTTTCGCCACATCAGAAGGATCATAAGCAACAATACTAATAAGTTCATTGCTATCTACCGCATGAAATCTAGCTAGACAAACCTTGCATAGATTATCAATCATCTTTTCAGTTGGATATTGAAACAAATTATCTCTGACAACTTCATCAATAATTTCTTTATCTTCTTTTCCTTCACATAACAATTTAGCCACAATTCTCATTTCATTAAACAAAAATTGTTCTCTTGTTATTGTGCGATAATCATTATTCTTGCTCATTATTTATCACCAACAATTTCCACGATATCATCAAATGAGCACTCAAGATATTTACAGATTTTAATCAACGTTTCCATTGATACCATCTCATTTTTTGATAGTTTAGCTAAAGTATTTGGGGTAAGTCCTGCTGCATTAGCTAGTTCAGTCTTTTTCATCCCTTTATCAATTAATAATTTAAATAAGCGATTATAACTAATCATACTTTTTCCTCTTTCTGATAAGTAAAGTATATCATATACAAAGGAATAAGATATATATCTTTCGAATGATATTTTATGTTTAATCGACAATTTTTAATATTTTAAATATTGTACATACTTTTTATGCATGTTCTAATTATATTGATGGCAAAAATCAGAGATCCAACTCTTAAAAATAACTAATAACACAAACAAATGATGCAGATCCAATTATTACGATCTGCATTTTTTTATCATTGCACACTTCATGAAAGAGGTTTTCTTTCATTTTTTAAAGCACTGCAATACATGTCATCTTTCGTCGGCTCATATATGAAGGATTACTTCCTTCAAAAGTGTGAGTTTAAAAGGAGACGAAACAAATGACAAGATTTAAAAATCACAGAAGTGAAGAAAACAGATTTAAAAAATGGAAAGAAAAGGATGAAAAATTCATGAGAGAAAATGGTATGTCAGAAGACAAGATTAAAACCATTAATGATTATGATCGTATGGCATTTAATTCAGATCGTAGGTTTTATGAACATATACTACAACCATCTGATGGTTTCTTTGAATTCATATGTGATGATTCAACATCAGAAATAACATCTGTAGAAGATTTTATTAATTCAATTCAAAGTATTACTCTTGCTCAAGCTTTAGAAGAATTCGGATTTGAAGTACAACTCATTGTCTTTTTAATGTATCGAGGATATACCGGAAAAGAAATATCAAAGATTACTGGTATTCCTCGATATACCATTTCAAGAAGACTTTCTAAACTAGTAAAAGTATATAAATCAAAAAAATAATTGTTTTGTGCAATTTCTTTAAGTTTTCACTGGCTCATATAGTGAAGGGGAAACTCTTCATCGATCCTTGAAAACTCAATAACAACTATTCGATACAAAACTTATATATTCGAGCTATTTCACTATTGCGCCATGATGTTATATACGGAGCGATGATACTTTAGATTGATAAACAATTTGCTGATTGTGCCACGACAATATATAAGATAATGATACTTCTAGCGATAGGCCCACACGTAAGATGGGTTGGTGAGACTCCAATGAAAGATACTTAGCAAACATCTTGTCGAATAGGATTCCCATGTTTTCGGGTAAACAGGTGTTAAATAGAAAACACGATAAATATTTATATTTTTAAACATCAACCGGGATAAACTCCCGGTTTTACATAAGGAGTGAATCGAAATGAAAGTAAAAAGAGGAGAAGTTTATTTAGCGAATTTAAGTGATTCATCTGGATCTGAACAAGGAAAAGTTCGTCCTGTTGTAATTATTCAAAACAATCGTGGTAATAAACATAGTCCAACAACCATTGTGGCTTGTTTATCTTCCAAAATCTATACAAAACATCATCTGCCAACACATCATCTTTTACCGGAAGGTATTGGATTGAAATACAAATCCATGGTCATGTGTGAACAGATTCGCGTTATTGATAAAAGTCGATTACTAAAGAAAATAGCTACAGTTAGTAGATTAGATATGATGGCCATTGATCAAAAAATCAAAATCAGTCTAGATTTACGTTTACATAACAAAAGGAAATAACTTTTGTTATGTCCCTATCCTTTTGGAAGCAGTCCTTCCCAGCTACTTCCTTTTTTTGTAGGTGAGAATATATATTTTAAAAATTTTATAGTGAGGAGGAACAAAGCGATGAAACCTGTTATATGTGAAAAGAAGACATATACCGTTGCTGAAATCATGGAAATACTTGGGATTGGAAGAACAGCAGCTTATGACTTAACAAGAAAAGGCTTATTTAAAGTAATTCGTATTGGCAAATTACTTCGTATTAACAAGGAATCCTTTGATCAATGGTTTGACAGTCAACAATAAAGGAGGAATGAGGGATGGCTGTAATTGTAAAAATGGGAAAGAAATTTCAAATCACTTATGAGGTAGTCACACCTACAAAAGAAATAAAGACAATCAAGGAAATATTTGATAACTATGAAGAAGCAGCTAAACGAAAAGAGTTATTAGATGGTGAAACTTGTCAGTTTTCACCAGATAGTTTGTTTGTGGATGTTATGGAAGATTGGCTTACTGATCCTTATTTTAAAGATCATTTAAAAAAATATCATGAAGCACAAAAAAACTATGATGTGTATCTGCAAAACATGCTAAAAACAACAAAAGTAAAAGAAGTTGATTCTAATTTTGCAAATTCTATCATTCATCAATTATGTGCAATAAAAAGTGTAGCAAGAAATTGTTCATTATCTGTAAAAACTATTCGCACTTGCAAATTACTATTAATCAGCACTTGTGATCATGCAATAAAAATGGGAATCATGGATGAAAATCCATTCAATGAAATCCACATTTCTGATCCGAAAGATTTTAAAAAGAGACCCAAGAAATACGCAGATTGGACATATGAAACAATGGTTCAAATCTTTGAAGGATGTAAAGAAGAAAAACTTTACGTCATTATGCAAATTGTATTTGCGACAGGAATGAATGTGACGGAAGTTCTTGGATTAATTTGGTCTGATTTTTATAAGGAAAAAGATAAATACTACATTCGAACAAATAAAGTGATGGAACGTATGTATGAAAAAGAATTACAGTTTCTTCCTGAATCTTACGTAATTAAAAAATATGTTCACGATAAGAAAATAAAATCAAAAACGCAGGTTGTTCATCATTACGTTGATAAAGAAAATATCTATTCTATTTCATGTGCTCTATATGCATTATTGCAAAATTGGAAAAAACGATCTAAAGATATCTATCATTTTGATACGACTCCTAATTCATTAATGTTTACAACTTATGGAATCAAACCATATGATGATCGTCTTGTACTTAAACATTTAGATCAAACAACATTAAAATTAAAACTACCAAGACATACACTAGCTGGATTGAAATTTTTTTCTGATAAAGTTGCCCCAGACGGACGATATTACAGAGATATTTATTATTATGAACATAATGATATTTCTTTCAATCATGACGGGTTAACAATTAAAGAAAAAACGAAAAAAATAAACAATGAATTTTCAAAACAAATGAAAACAGAGTTACCTAATAAAGATAAAAAAGATGCAGTGGATTTAGTAAAACAACTCAGCGAAGATAAAGATATTCGTAAAAAGTTATTGATGAAACTATTAGAAATTGAAAGTGGTGAATAAAATGGCATCGATACAAAAAAGAAAGGATACATATAATGTAGTTTATTATTACACAGATAAATTTGGAAAGCAGAAACAAAAATGGGAATCCTTTAGAACATTACGAGAAGCTAGAAAGCGAAAAGCTGAAGTTGAATTACAACAAGCCGACAGAACCTTTATTGCACCAAGTACAACGAGTTTAAATGAATTTTGGCCAACATATGTTGATCTTTATGGCTGCAATAAATGGTCAATATCGACTATGGAAAAGAATACTGCCTTATTTAAGACATATATTTCACCGTATCTAGGTCATTATAAACTAGATGAGATTCGTCCAATTACAATTGAACAATATTATGCAAAGCTTAAAGAAAGTGAAAACATAAAGAAAACAGGACGAGTATCTAATCGTGTTATCACGGAAATTCATAGAGTTTTGCGCTGCACATTCAATGTTGCCGTGAAATGGGAATACATTCAAAACAATCCATTTTTAAAAGTGGATACACCCAAACATGAATATGAAAAGCGTGAAATATGGACAGCCAATCAAATTGCCAAAGCACTTGAAGTTTGTGAAGATCCAAAACTATCGATTGCCATTCAACTTGCATTTGCCTGTTCTTTAAGAATTGGTGAAGTACTCGGTCTAACTTGGAACAATGTGCATATTAGTGATGATGATTTTGCCAATAATGATACACATATTTATATAAAGCAACAATTAGAACGTGCTCGTACAGATGCGTTGGAAAAGTTAAATAACAAAGATGTACTATTCGTCTTTCCACAATTTGAAAAAAGAAAAAACGCAACTAGACTTGTATTAAAAACGCCAAAAACAGATAGTAGTGTTCGAAAAATATGGTTACCAAACACATTAGCTTGTTTTCTAAAACAATGGAAAAAAGATCAAAAGCAATATAAAGATGCCTATGGAGACGAGTATCATGATTATAACCTTGTGATATGTCAACCAAATGGTATTCCGTGTGATGGAAGCACTATTCGTAAAGGTCTATCAAATTTACAAAAAGAAGCTGGACTTCCCCATGTTGTCTTTCATTCTTTGCGTCATACAAGTACAACCTATAAATTGAAATTGAATAACGGAGATATAAAAGCAACTCAAGGTGATACTGGACATTCTCAAGCCGATATGGTTATGGATCTATACAGCCACATCTTAGATGAAGATCGAAGAGTCAATGCACAAAAGTTTGAGGATAGTTTTTATAAACAACATATAGAAAATTATGTGGATGTTACACAAACAAATAAGAAAGTTGATATAGATAAAGTACTAGAAAAAATCAAGCAAGATCCCGATTTATTACAGCTTCTAATCACTACTTTGAGCGGTAATTAAATGATGCTTATTAGCACGTGACGTATCGCATAGTACGGTCCTGTGTCAGCTAGTTCTATTAGCAGGGTATTAGAAATCCATTAGATGGCCAAAATTTTGATGCAAAAAAGTTCAGATTGAGATAGGTCATCTGAACGCCACTAAAATTCATCCAATTTTCTATTTGAATTTTTTATCTTGTTAATGATAAAAAGCATTTCAAAAAAACAAAAAAAGCGGAAAATCCGCTTAAATAAAGGTAAAAATGGTATTCCGGATGGGATTCGGACCCACGACCTTCCGCTTAGGAGGCGGACGCTCTATCCAGCTGAGCTACCGAAATATATAAAAGATAATACCACAGTTTTTGTCTCTTTTTCAGGAAAATGACCTCCTGCTTAGGAGGCGAACGCTCTATCCAACTGAGCTACTGAGACAGCGCTTATAAATT
>CAVLCI010000102.1:0-5741 GCA_963661415.1 Bifidobacteriaceae bacterium
CTCATTGAGCCTTTTATTCACTGCCAGAAATAAATATTCATCAATAATTTGATACTTGTTTAAAGTATCGTATGAGTGCTACTTATCGTTTGGATAATTGATAGTCCACTCTATGTAATCTTGTTTGCTGATCTTGCCATCTTTTAGATCAGCCTTTTTTTGCGTCCATTCTTTGAAGAAGTCATTAAAGAAATCTGTATTGAAATCAATAAGATAGTGATCTTCGCCTTGGACTATTTCCTTTCGGATTATGAAATTGGTTGTTCGATCCCATTCTAATAAAGAATATGCAAAGTCTAGCGAAGCAGTATGTTCTTCCAAACTTAAATAGTAGGAAGTTACACCTAAAGCTTCGCTAATTTTTTTGAGTTGTTCTTTGCGAGGAATTCTTGAATCATTTTCATATTGGGAGATACGGATTCTTCCGTTTTCATCGGCAGTGAAGCCAGCTTTTTCGGCAAGCTCTGTTTGTGTCATGCCTCTTAGTTGACGTACATATCTGATTCTTTCACCTAAGGTCATTTTACAATTCCCCCTTACCCCAAATTATAGCATTTCAGTCACGCATAGAAAACAATTAAATTTACTGTAAATAAAATTGTATACAGTAAACAAAGAAAGTTACTATTTTGTATTGACGTAAACAAAAAGAGTTACTATAATGAAGTTACAGTAAACAAAAAGAGTTACTGAAGAAAGAAAAGGAGATGAAATAAATGAAAGAAACTATTTTTATGACAGCACAGGAGGTGGCAGATCTATTAGGCATATCTAAAGGACTTGCTTATAGAATGATCAAAAGCATGAATGATCAACTTAAGAAAGAAGGATATCTAACTATCTCTGGCAAGATCAATCGTGCGTACTTTAACGAGAAAATCTATGGAGAACATCATTATGGCAGCTTACAAGGATAAAAATGGAGGCTGGTATGTTTCTAAACGATATGTAGATTTAGAAGGAAAGAAAAAACGTTTATTTAAAAGAGGGTTTGAAACAAAAAGAGAAGCTCAACTCTATGAACAATCTTTTATGTCGAAAGAAAAAGATGATCAGATGATGTTATTTGATGATTTTGTAGATGTATATTATTCCGATATTAAAAATCGCATTCGATTAAATACATTTCTAACAAAACAAAACATCATCGAAAAGAATATTCGGCCACATTTTAAAGATTTACGTTTAAATGAAATCACACCTAAAGTTGTAATGCGTTGGCAAAATAAAATGATGGTCACAAAGAAAAAAGGTGGTGGAAAATATTCATTAGAAACGCTTAGAGTTATGCATTCACAACTGAGTGCCATTCTTAATCACGCTTGTAAGTATTATGGCCTAAAAATGAATGCTGCTGCAACAGCTGGATCTGTTCGAGTAGATACCAAAAAAGAAAAACAATTCTGGACATATGAAGAATATTCTAAATTTGTTGATGCGATATCCGATAAAACGCTTAGTTACATCTCGTTTGAAGTTTTATTTTGGTGTGGAATTCGTTTAGGAGAACTTAGAGCACTTACAAAATCTGATATTGATTTAGAAAAGAAGACAATGAGCATTAATAAATCCATGCAGACCATTAAAGGTGAAAATGTTGTAACAGATCCAAAAACCTTTGATAGTAATCGCATTATTGATCTTCCTGATTTTATGGTTGATGAATTGAAGAATTATATAGAAACACTTTATAAAGTAAAAGATGATGAATATCTATTTCCAGTATCAAAGGGTTATATGCATCATGAAATGGAAAGGGGATGTAAAGCAACAGGAATCAAGAAAATTAGAATTCATGATCTTAGACATTCACACATCACAATGTTGATTGAAAATGGATTTTCTGCAACAGACATTGGAAAACGTGTAGGTCATTCAGCAGAAAAGATCACTTACTTATATGCACATTCCTATGATGAAAGAGGAAAACAAATGGCAGATAAGTTAAACGATATTGAAGGAGGCAAAGATGAGTCAAAAGGTGCTAGATAGAAAAGGACGATTTAGAGGTAAAATCATTTCTTTTCGAGTTTCTGATGAAGAAGCTGAAATACTAGATAGAAAAGTTAAACTAGCAGGAGTTAGTAAACAAAATTATTTAATTGATTGTGTTTTAAATAAAGAAATCATTGTAGAACCAAATCCTTATGTAATTACATCCATAAAGAAAGAAATTCTTAAATCTATTGAAAGTGAAGATGATCAAGAAATCAGACAATGGATGGAAAAGATGTTGTTAGCATTTAATGGAAAAGAAAAAACAAAGATCAAGCCGATTGAGGACCCACGCCAATGAATACTCAATTAGAAACAGCATTAACCTTTGCCAAGATTAATGTACGTGTTTTTCCATTAAAAAGCAATTCTAAAGGTGAACAAGTTCTTCACTCTTGGAAAGAAGAAGCAACAACAGACATTGAACAAATTAAGGAATGGTTTTCAAATACAAATTACAACATAGGCATTTGCACAGGTGATGGCTTAGCTGTCATTGATGTAGATGTTAAAAAATCATTGAATGGAAAAGAACTGATAGAAAAATATGCAGACGATTTTCCAAAAACTTATACCGTAAGAACACCATCTGGTGGATATCATCTTTATTATAAAGTAGATCGCCCAATTAAAAATCGTGTTCGTATCTATGATGAAATTGATATTCGTGGTGAAAATGGTTATGTGGTTGGAGAAGGTAGTTTTAATGATTGCAAATATTATGTTTCCAATAACAAAGAGATTGCCTATGCAAATGATTTTGTGTATCAATTTTTAGAAGCAACTGATCAAATGGAACAAGTTCATTTGTCTTCTTTTGAAAAGATTGATGAAGGACAAAGAAATGATTATCTTTTTCGGATGGGTTGTTCTATGCAAGCGAAAGGTTTTGAAGATGAAGCTATTTTTGCATCAATAAAAATTGAAAATCAAAAGAAATGTAATCCACCACTAGAAGAAAAAGAAGTAGATGCTATTTATAGAAGTGTTATTAGTTATGCCAAAAATGGTTTGGATATTCCTAATGAAAAACCAATATTTGGAAGGTTTACTTCAAAACAACTCCTGGATGAAAAGTTAGAAAATATTCCATGCATTGTAGAAAACATGCTTACTCCAGGTGTTGCCTTACTTGGTGCACCACAAAAAACTGGCAAGACTTTCTTTTGCTTACAACTTGCGGATGCGATTACAACTGGAAAAGATTTCTTTGGTAGAAAAGTAAAACAAGGAGCTGTCTTATATTTAGCGTTTGAAGATCATAAATATTCTGTATCTGAACGTTTAAATAGGATGGGTGTAGAACCAAATGAAAAATTCATCTTACGATTTTATAAAGATGGCAATAATTTTGATTTTAGAAAATGTTTAGATGAAGAATGGTGTAAGAACCAAGACTTGAAAGTTGTGGTTGTGGATACGTTTGCCAAGATTAGAAAAAATGGTGAACGTGATTATGAAACTGAATACAAAGAGATAAGCCAATATCATTCTTTAGGGATTGTATACAATTTAACAATTATCCTTGTTACTCATTTAAGAAAGGAATTTAATCCATCTTCTCCATTTGATGCCATCTATGGATCTAGAGGATTAACAGCAGGAGCTGATTGCATTCTTGTTATGTATAAAAGAAATCATATATCAAAGACAAGACAATTAACTATTCAAGGAAAAGATATTCCAGATGATGAAATCACTTTAATTCAAACAGAGAAGTGTAATTTTGAAATCGCAGAAGCAGAATATGATGAAGTGTTGGATGAAAATTTAAGTAAGGTCATCAATTTCATTGTTGATAAGAAAACTTATGAAGGATCTCATGATCAACTCTGTTCAGAACTTAAATTAAACATTCGCGGTAAAGGATTATCCATATTAATGAGAAAGAATATGGAATTATTAAAAGATTCAAATATTGCCTATGAAATCCTTCCTAGAACCAATAAGGCCAGGAAGATGAAATTGGAGTATTTGGGTGATGATCCTATTTGATGGTGACAAAGTGACATTGAATTGGGCATACCCTTTCAAACGTCACTTCGTCACTGATTTCTATGGATATTGTATTAGCAAGCAACGCATATGGTCACCCATATACAGAAAGGGGTTGTCACTATGGTGACAAGGAAACGAAATCATAGAATGACTTGTCGTTTAAATGATGAAGAATATGAAAGAGTGTTAGCTAAGATTTCTAAGAGTGGATTATCTAAACAAGAATATATTCTTTCATCATTGCTGAATAAAAAGATTACAGAAAAGTTGGATTTAGATTTTTATAAATTGATTAATGAAATCAATCATGTAGGAAATAATCTGAATCAAATCACTAGAAGTTTAAATTCAAAAAGTCCAATTTTAGAAAACGAAATATTAGAAAATCAAAGATTATTAAATCAAGTTTTAATAAATCTTAATCATCAAATTAGAGGTAATTAATGGCAACAACAAAGATTTGGGCAGTAAAAAATAGATTGGATCATGTGCTTGAATATGTATCCAATGAAGAAAAGACCATTGATAAATTAGGGAGTTATGTTTCAAGAAATAGCGCAACTGAAAATCAAAAGTATATGACTTGTATCAATTGTTCTAGCAATGATCCATTTATTTCAATGATGAATTTAAAAGAAAGCTTTCATGATGATTCAAAAATCATTGCCTATCATGCCATACAATCCTTTAAACCAGGTGAAGGAAATGCTGATATGGTTCATGAGATTGGTGTAAAAACAGCAGAAAGATTATTTGGAAATCGATATCAATTTGTAGTATGTACGCATCTTGATAAAGAGCATCTGCATAATCATATTGTGATAAATCCAATATCAATACTTGATGGAAAAAGATATCACAATTCGATGAAAGATATTTACAAGTTAAGAGAAATATCAGATGAAATATGTAATGAATATGGATTAAGTATTATTGATGAACCGAAAGGAAAAGGTCAATCAAGAAATGAATATTATCAGACTAGATCTTATATCAGAGAAATTAAAAAAGATATGGATGATGCGATTAAACGTAATTATGATTTTGATTCATTTATAAAAGATATGAATCTTGAAGGTTATGAATTTGTTGAAGTTGAAGATATGCCTTGTATCTTACATCCAAACTATTCAAAAGCTATTCCATTTACATTGCTAGGACAAAAGTATTCTTTAGATTCAATTGAGCAAAGAATTAATGCTAGTGAACCTATATTTGTGAAATTGAAGATTACTTATAAACAAAATGATGCGAATACTTTATATCAAATGTATAAAGAACATCAGTTAAATGGCTTCTTAAAGGATGTGGTGAAGTTTCAAATATTAATTGGTATTCTTCCAAATTATGCATCAAGAAAAGTTAAACTTTCAAAAGAAATGAGAAAAGAATGTAGAAAGTTGGATTTAATTACCAATGCTACAACGTTTGTTGCCAAGAACAATATTGATACTTTGGAAGATCTAAATATAAAAATAAATGAATTGAATACTAGATTATATGAACTTCAAACTCAAAGAAAACAATATTATTCAAAGTCCTATAAAGAAAATGATTTGATTGAAAAAGCTAGATTATCAGAATCAGCAAAACAATTAACACCACAAATTAAAGAGTTAAGAAAAGATATTAAAAGTCTTGAATACATCAAAGAGCACTCTCAAAGATGCATTGACTACAACAAAGAATTAGAAAGAAAGAAGGGATTAGAACGATGAAATATAAATTAGATAAATATGAATTAGGTT
>CAVLCI010000103.1:0-5726 GCA_963661415.1 Bifidobacteriaceae bacterium
ATTGAACATTATATTGAAAACCAAGGATAAGCAAAACCGCCCCATAAAGGGGCGATGTTTCTTTTAATCATTTTGTGAAACATAGATATGCAGCTCCTCGTTCGTCCCTTATATATAATGTTGTCATAACATGTTCCTTATCATTATTATGCCGCAATTTGAGAAAAGTAGCTATATAAAACAAGATTATGTGGTTGTCTTATGTTGAAAATATGCGCTTTAAACTGTAAAATTGTTAACTGTTGAAGAAGGTATAAATTATGGAAGAAAAAAAGGATAGAGAATATTTTAGAACATTAGCACATCATTTGATGTTTGATTTATCAGATGAAGAAGCAGATAGTATTGTTCAAGAATTTAGTACATTAGAATCTCAAATGCATTTGTTAGATGCTGTAAATACAGATGGTGTTGAAGAAATGATATATCCATTTGAACAAGCAACAACATTTTTGAGAGATGATGTTGTAACAAATGTGATTACACAAGATGAAGCAATGAGTAATGTTACAAAGAAATTAGAGGGACATTTTATGCTTCCTAAGGTGGTGAAATAATGATTAAAGAAATGGCAAATGATAAAACAAATGTAGAAGAACGTGTTAAAGAAGCATATGAAAAAGCACAAGCTTTACAAGATAAATTAAATGCAGTCATTACATTTGTAGATCCTGAAGAACAATTAAAAGAATTACCAGAAGATGGTTTATTTAGAGGGGTTCCAATTGTATTAAAAGATAATGTTAATACAAAAGGAATTCGTACAACAGCTGGTTCACGTATCTTAAGTAACTATGTTCCAATTTATGATGCAGAAATCGTAACGAAGTTAAAGAAAGCTGGTGCTGTATGTATCGCAAAGGCATCTATGGATGAACTTGCGATGGGTGGAACAAACTTAACTTGTTTTACAGGCCCTGCATATAATCCATGGGATCTTAGAAGAATGACTGGTGGATCAAGTGGTGGTTCTGCAGCTTTGGTTGCGAGCGGAATCGTTCCAATGGCAATTGGTTCTGATACAGGTGACTCTGTTCGTAAACCTGCAAGTTTTTGTGGTATCGTCGGTGTAAAACCAACCTATGGAAGAATCTCTCGTTATGGAATCATTCAATATGCATCTAGTTTAGATCATGTTGGATACTTCACACGTTCTATTGAAGATGCAGCTGTAACATTAAAAGTATTGGCTGGAAGAGATGAAAGAGATATGACATCTTCTTATAATGAAGTGCCTGATTATAGTGCTTTATTAAATAGTGATGTTAAAGGTAAGAAGATTGCGGTCATTGGAAATGTTATTAAGAATATTTCTAATGAGGAGACAGTTAAGATCTTTAATGATTTAATGGATAAATTAAGAGAAAAGGGTGCAATTGTTGATGTCTATGATTTTGATAATGATATGATGCGTGCAATTTTACCTGCTTACTTTATTATTGCCAATTGTGAAGCAACATCAAATGATTCTAATTTAGATGGTATTCGTTTTGGTGTGCGTGAAGATGGTGAAGATATGGAAGCTATCATGACAAATTCTAGAACAAAGGGTTTTGGTCCATTGATTCGTAGAAGATTTGTTATTGGTTCTTATGGTTTGTTTGAAGAAAATCAAGAAAGAATCTTTAGAAAAGCACAAAAGGTTAGAAGAGTCGTTGTGGATGCAATGGATGAATGCTTTAAGGAATATGATGCTATCGTAGCTCCAGCAAGTGGAAATATTGCGCCATTCATTAATAAAGATGAAGATCAAGATCAATTGAGTGATCAATTATCTGATGAAAATTTGATTGCTGAAAACTACATGGCAATGGGTAATTTCTCAGGTTATCCTTCTATGACAGTTCCAATGGGATTTGAAGATGGTTGTCCAATTGGAATCAATATTACAACACCTGCATGGTGCGAAACAGAAATGTTTAATATTGGACTCGCAATTGAAGAAATTACAGGATATAAAGATATGAAAGCGGAGGTGAAGTAAGATGGAATACGATGTAACGATAGGTATTGAAATTCACTGTCAGCTTAAAACAGCTACAAAGATGTTCTCTGGAGCACCAACTTCTTTTGGACGTAAAGCAAACACTTGCGTCAATGAAATCGATTTAGGTCATCCTGGAACATTACCAGAAGTTAACAAAGAAGCAGTTCGTAAAGCAGTTATGGCTTGTACTGCATTACATTTATCAATTGATTCATTGGTGAAATTTGATCGTAAGAATTATTACTATTCTGATTTACCAAAGGGATTCCAAATCACACAACAATTTCATCCAATTGGAAGAAATGGTTATGTAGAAATTGATACAAACAATGGTAAGAAACAAATTCGTATCAACCGTATCCACATGGAAGAAGATACTGCTAAACAGTTCCACTTAACAAAATTCTCATTGTTGGATTTTAACCGTGCTGGAACACCGTTGATTGAAATCGTATCAGAACCTGATATGCATTCTGGTGAAGAAGCAGAAAAATATGTAGAAGCTTTAAGACAAACGCTATACTATATTGGAGTTAGTGACTGTAAGATGGAAGAAGGTAGTATGCGTTGTGATACAAATGTATCTATTTCTCCTAAAGGTAGCGGTGTATTAGGTACAAAATGTGAAATTAAAAATATCAACTCTATTTCTCATGTTGGTAAAGCAGTTGATTATGAAATTAAGCGTCAGAAAGAATTGATTGAATCTGGTGAAAAAGTAATTCAACAAACAAGAAGATTTGATGAAAAGACAGGTACAACAATTGCGATGCGTTCAAAAGAAAGTAATGTGGATTATAAGTTCTTCCCAGAACCTAATATTTTCCCTATTCGTTTATCAGATGAATGGATTGCGGATATTCAAGCAAACATGCCTGAACTTCCTGAAGCAAGAAAAGAAAGATATTCTAAGGAATATGGTTTAAGTGAGCACGATATTGCGATATTGATTTCAAATAAGGAAATGAGTGAATACTTCGAAGAAGTTATGAAGTATACAGATAACGCAAAATTAGCTTGTAACTGGTTGTTATCTGAAGTATCTGCATGGCTTAATACAAATGAAAAAGATATTGAACATTGTGAATTGAAACCAGAAAATCTCGCTAAACTTGTGAAGATGATCGAAGATGGAAAGATTTCTAATGCGCAAGCGAAACAAGTCGTTGATGAAATGATGCATGGTGAAGATCCTGAAGCAGTTGCAGAAAAGAAGGGATTGAAACAAATGAGTGATACTGGTGCAATTGAAGCAATGGTAAAAGAAGCTCTTGATGAAAATCCACAAGCAATTGAAGATTTCAAGAATGGTAAGAATAAAGCTCTTGGTTTCTTGATGGGACAAGTTATGAAGAAATCTAAGGGGCAAGCAAACGGTAGTATTGTAAATAAGTTGATCAAAGAAGAACTGCAGAAGAGAATCGATGAGTAGTCAAATTCTTTCAAACAGTTTAGAATAGTAGTGTGGAGAAAGAAAAATGACACAAAAGAAAACAAAAGAATCAGCAAAGTCTCTAAAGAAAAAACAAAAAACACATAAGACAGGGATTTTATTTACAGTTTGTTTGATATTAGTTTTAGCACCATTTGTTGTATTGGGATGGATTTTGTTCTCTTCTAGTATGGATACAGGAACTCCAGTTCTTGGAAATCGTTTTGAAGGTGATCTAGATCCAGCAATTACAAAAGATCAAATGAATCAAGTTGAAACTGCAGTAAAAGGATTAAGTGGTCAAGATGATGCGTTTGTTACTATGACTACCGCAACATTACGTGTATATGTGGATATCGCAGATGATGCGAATGAAGAAACAGCTAATGCGAAAGCAGATGAAGTATATAACACGGTTGCTACGATATTGGATCCATCTGTTTATTTCACAAAAACAGATACAAAGAAACAATATGATTTAGAAATCCATGTATATACAAAACCTGAAAAAACAGGTGAAGAAGGAGAAAACTTTGTATATGTAATTGATACAAAGACTTCTAATATGTCTGAGCCACAAAAACAAACCGTTTCTGTAGCGAGAGATCAAGCTGTAGCGGATCAATTAAGACAAGATGTTTTAGATAGAGAAGCTGCTGCTAGTGCAAGTGCAGAAGCACAAGAAAATGGTGGAGAAATTTCTGGTGGAGAAGAAGTAGTTCCACAAGATGGTGAAGAAGCTTCACAAGAATCAGCAGAATAATGATAAATAAGGGACTTTAGGTCCCTTTTAAAAAAGATGATATTATGGAAATGAAAAAGAACGAAGTATTTACAGCTACATGTACAGGATATACAGATGATGGGGCAGGTGTTACACGAATAGATGGTGTTGTGATATTTGTGCCTGGTTTAATTGTGGGTGAAGAAGCTGAAATTGGAATTACAAAGATGAAGAATAACTATGGCTATGGAAGGGTTGTTCGTATTTTAAAGCCTTCTAGTCATAGAGTAGAACCGAAATGTTCGGTGTTTAGACCATGTGGTGGCTGTCAATTGCAACATATGGATGATACAGCACAAAGAGAATTCAAGATGGAAAAAGTAAAAGCTTGTTTTCGAAAGAATGCAGGTATTGAAATTGATCCATTACCAATTTTGAAAGAAGAACCACATTGGAATTATCGTAATAAAGTACAAATTCCTGTTCAATTTAATAAAGGAAAAGTTGAAATGGGATTTTATCAAAATCATACAAATCGTGTTGTTGCGTATGATAATTGTCATGTACAAACAGAATTATCCAATGAATTAACAGATTTCTTTAGACATCTATTTGAGAAATATCATTGTTCCAATCAAATTAGACATGTTTTAATTAAACATGCACATGTGAGTGGTGAAGTCATGGTATGTCTTGTTGTGAGAAATTGGCCATTTGAACATAGTGATGCATTAATCAATGACATTCAAAAGAAATATGATATTACATCATTATCATGTATTGTGAATCGTAGAGATGATAATGTTATTTTAGATGGAAAAGAAATACTATTAGCTGGTAAACCATATATTGAAGAAGAATTATTAGGTTGTAAATTTAGAATATCAGCAAGATCATTCTTTCAAATTAATCCATACGCTACAAAAATCTTATATTCTACCGCATTAGATTACGCACAATTAACAGGGAAAGAAACATTATTAGATCTTTATTGTGGTACAGGAACAATGGGTATCATTGGTGCTAAAAGGGCAAAAAAAGTATATGGAATTGAAATTGTTGCAGATGCGATAAAAGATGCAAAAATCAATGCGGAAGCAAATGATGTTCATAATATTCAATTTGTAAATGCGGATGCATCGAAAGGTGCACAAATGATTTTGCGATCTAAGATCAAAATTGATGCGATGATCGTAGATCCACCTAGAAAAGGATTATCGAAAGATACAATTGATGCGATTTTAAAAATCGCACCAGAAAGACTAGTCTATGTTTCATGTGATCCTGCAACATTAGCACGTGATGTAAAAATTATTACTGAAAATGATTATAAACTTGAAAAAGTACAACCATGTGATATGTTTCCACAAACAGTGCATGTGGAGACGGTAGTTTTGATGTCACGTATATCTGGTAGTAATAAATAAAATTAAAAACAATATGTTGTGGAAAGCTTATTTTGACAGCATAAAATTAGACTAACTATCATTGCAGATGGCGGCGAAGGTGAGTAGCCTAAAACGTAAAAAGGAGATGAAGCTTCTGGAAAAAGTAGTGCATTGTATCCCGGCCAGAAATACGGA
>CAVLCI010000104.1:0-5700 GCA_963661415.1 Bifidobacteriaceae bacterium
TTGTGATATTCTATTTACGCACTTTCTTTATGCACGTATAGAGGCATAAGGCAGAAGGGAGATTGAATAACATGAAAAACGGAATTCATCCAAATTATTACAAGACTAAGGTAGTATGTACATCTTGTGGTGCAGAATTTGAAACAGGTTCTACACAAAAGGAAATCAAGGTTGATACATGTTCTAACTGCCATCCTTTCTACACAGGTAGACAGAGATTCGCAGCTGCTGCAGGTCAAGTTGAAAAGTTCAATAAGAAATACGGACTTAAGTAAGAAGATTGAGATCAAGAATTATTCTTGGTCTTTTCTTTTGGTTTGATGAATCATTAATTCTTCTGCTTTTAAAGAATATGCATAAGCAAGAGGATTTCTTTTTCTTAGTGATTTCAAAGATTTTGTTAATTCTTTATTTTGATGTTGTTCGTTTAAATATTCTCCAATGTTATTTATTCTTTCAAAAGGATGATTGATCATTAAGCATGCGCAAAGATACATGATTATAGGTGCATATATGGAAGCAATTTCTGCAGAATAGTTTAGAGAATAAACATGTCCTGATAAACTGCGAATGCCTTTAAGATAACTTTGATAATCGTTTGGACAAATACTTCCTCTACTAGCAATACATAAGGCAGCTTCGTAGGTGTCCTTAAGTACTTCTTTAGCAGTGATGTTAATTCCACGATATGCGATTTCGTCTTTCACGATTTTGTGGTATGTGTCATATACTATTTCAAAATTATCAAAAGAATTAATCAATGAGTAGACATCAAACATTTGTTTCATGATTTCTAAATCTTTTTTTGTTCCGAGTAAAACACCAGTTGTATGTGGAGCAAAAGCAGTTAATTTATCCGCTAAAATACTATTGATATCTGGAACTTTGACAGTTAAATGGTCTGGCGTGGTTAGTAGCAAATTGCAATTGATATCTTTTTCTAATAGTTTTGAGTATTTACATGTTTCAAATAATATATCCAAAATGATTTCTACAGGTTCATTGGATTGTGGTGAATGGAATTGAAACTTAAAATGTCTTTTCTCGATATTGTTTTTACCTTTTCTAATTTGTTCCGAATAGGATTCAAATGGAAATATTTCTGCTGCTTTCTTAAGATACGAATCAACTTGTATGCCTGGTTCTACAATAATATCGATATCTGTGGACAAACGCATAGGCGTATCTAAAATTAAAAGAAGTGATGTTCCGCCTTTAAAGATAAATGGTAGTTCTACTTTTTTGAGTGCTTCTAACAATCCAAAGGCAAATAACACACGTTCAATTAAACTAGGATCTCGTTTGCTTTTATTTTGCAAATACAGGATATGTTCAAGACTATATGTTTCAGGGGTAATCATAATATCTTATCTCCTTTACTCTACACGTAGTTTTACATCAGTTTCTTCTTCTAAAAATTGTTTGATTCTATCGGCGATTTTCCGTCTTCTTGCATATCGAAACATTTGATTTTCATTTATGACATAGAATTGAAAGCATGTTTCATATATTGTTGGATATTCTGATTCACTAAATGTTTCTTTTAATAATTCTTCTGCAAAAATATCAACAAGTAATTTTTCTAAGTTGGTGTTCCATTTTTCTTTTTCTCCTTTTGGAGATTCTGTTAAAAGTTTTTTAACGATTACCATATTATCTTTTCTATAATTAAAAAAATCAGATGTAGATGGTTCAATTAACACAACCCCTTTATAATCACATTTGAGTTGTTCGAAAACAGAAGTACATAAATCTTTTTCTACAAAGACATATATAACATTGTGTGCTATTTGATGATTAAGAAAAGGATTTAGTTGATAAAGTTCGGTGATTCTAAAATCTAAATCATAATAATTTTTATTTAATATTTCTGAAATTTGTATAGAAGAATCTGAATAAACAAAATCATAGTCTATAAGGTTACCTTTTACACAATATGCATTTCTACCAACACGTGCAATTTCACCGGTTTTTAAATAGTTTTGTAAATGTTTTTTTAAAGTACTTTCATTAGATGTACCAATATTTTTAGAAATTGTATCAAAAAAAGTTTCTTTGGTGAATATTGGTGATTTGGTGAGTGATTGAATTACATTATCCATGATTGATACCTCCAAAAGGTAATAGTTTTCTTTTTCTAAAAAATACTATGTGATAAGTAGAATGTCAATATCTTTTCGGCACTAATTCAAAAAAGTGCCGAAAAGATATTTCTGCATTCATATGAAATAATAAAATTCAACAAAACAGTTATAGGGTGAAGTATATTGAATCATGTTATAATTTTTGAGCTAAAAGCTGAAAGGAAAATCTACCAATATAGAATATAAAGTAGAGATTCTTACTGATAAAAAGAAATTTTTAAAAACGGTTGTTGCTTTAGCGAATGGGACTTTAGGGTAAATATGTTCTGTATTGGAACTACCCAAACTACCCAAATTACCCAAACTGTTCAAGTGGAAGAAGAAAACATAGAAAATTCATTAATTCAAATGATTGAAAAGTATCCTGAATATTCACAAGCTGAATACGCAGAGGCTTTACAATGTGGAAAAGATTTAGTGAAATATTATTTGAAAAAGCTAAAAGATTTTGGGAAAATCGAAAGAATTGGTACAAGTCATAGAGGCTATTGGAAGATTAAGAGGTAAGAATGATGCCTACAAAGAAATATAAAACATTAGATGAAATTAAGCGTGAATTATTAGAGAAATCTAAGAAGGGTGAAGAAATCACAGATAAAGAAGTCATGGATCTTGCAGTCAAGAATCATTTAAGTGAGAATGAGGAAGAGGAATTATTCAATTGGATGCAAGAGAGTGATGATATTCTTCTATCAAGTGAAGATTTATTAGATGATGAAGAGGAAGAAGAATTAGAAGAGGATGAAAGTGAAGAAGAAAATGATGATGTTGTAGAAGAAACAGATCATAAGAAATCTTCTGATTCTATGAAAGCTTACTTACAAGAAATTGGTGCAGTGGCTCGTTTAACACCTGAAGAAGAATTAGAAGTCGCAAGAAGAGTTGTACAAGGTGATGCTGAGGCAAAGGAAACAATGATCAATGCGAATTTAAGATTGGTCGTTTCTATGGCTAGAAACTATGTGAATCGTGGATTGTCTTATCAGGATTTGATTCAAGAAGGTAATATGGGTTTGATGAAAGCTGTTGAGAAGTTTGATCCAGAGAAGGGCTTTCGTTTTTCGACATATGCAACGTGGTGGATTCGTCAATCAATGACACGTGCACTTGCAGATCAAAGTAGAGGGATTCGTTTACCTGTACATACAACAGAACAAATCTATAAGATTAAAAAAGTACAAAGACAATTATTGCAAGAATTGAATCGTGAACCAACAAATGCAGAGATTGCGGAAAAGATTCCTGAAATGGATGAAGAGAAGGTTAGAGATTTATTATCTGTTTCAATGGATACAATTTCTTTAGAAGCTCCAACAGGTGATGAAGATGATGCGACATTGGGGGATTTTATTCGTGATGATTCAATTCAAAGTCCAGAGGATGCATTTCAAAGTGAAGCATTGAGAGAACAAGTGAATAAAATGTTAAAAGAATTACCAGAAAGAGAAGAAGCAATCGTAAGAATGCGTTTTGGTTTAGATGGTACTGGTAATGTGAAAACATTAGAAGAAGTTGGTAAGATTTATGGAATTACAAAAGAAAGAGTTCGTCAAATTGAGGGTAAAGCAATTCGTCGTTTAAAACATGTAATTTCAACAAAACAAGAATATAAAGATATAGAAGAGGAATGATGTATGGATGTTGTTAGAGAAAAGTTACAAGAAATAGAGAAACAATATAATGATATTAGTAATCAATTGATTAGTGATGAAGTTATTTCTGATCCAAGAAAGATTACAAAATTATCCAAAGAACAAGCAAGATTAAGTGGTTCAGTAGATGCATGGCATGAATTACAAGGTTTAGATTCTAGAATTCATCAAGCAGAAGAAATGATGAGAGAAGAAGATGAAGAACTAAAAGAAATGGCACAGATGGAATTGGATGAATGTGTGCCTGAAAGAGAAGTTCTTTTAGAGAAGATTCAAAAGATGTTGATTCCTAGAGATCCAGAAGATGGAAATGACGTCATCATGGAAATTCGTGGTGGTGCTGGTGGAGATGAAGGTAACATCTTTGCGGGTGATTTGTATCGTATGTATACAAGATATGCAGAAAGTAATGGATGGAAAGTACAAGTAATGGAAGCATCCGTTTCAGAAGCTGGTGGTTTTTCTCAAATCGTATTTTCTATTAAGGGAACAGATGTTTATAAGGCATTAAAGTGGGAATCAGGAGTACACAGAGTACAGCGTGTTCCTAAGACAGAAACACAAGGTAGAATTCATACTTCAACTGCAACTGTTTTATGCCAGCCTGAAATCGAAGAAGAAGATTTTGAATTAAACATGAGTGATTTAACATTTGAAACACATCGTGCTTCAGGTGCTGGTGGACAGCATATCAATAAAACAGATAGTGCTGTTAGAGTTGTGCATGTTCCTACAGGTATTACAGTCAATTGCCAAGAAGGTAGATCACAAATTGAAAACAGAGAAACAGCAATTCGTATTATTCGTGCTAGAGTGTATGAAGAAATGCAGAGAGAAAAAGAAGAAGCTGCAGGAAAAGAAAGAAGAGCGAAGATTGGTACGGGTGATAGAAGTGAAAAGATTCGTACATACAATTATCCTCAGAATAGAGTAACAGATCATAGAATTCATTTTTCTGTGAATCATTTAGATCAAATTGTAGAAGGTAAGTTACAAGAAGTAATTGATGCATTACAAGCAGAAGAAGAAAAGAGAAAGTTAGAGGTATCAGAATGACAACATTCTCTAAGATCGTAAGGGAATATGAAAAACAGTGTGATTCTAAGGATATACCAATGGAAACAGTCATGGCATATCTAACAGAATTATCCCAAAGAGAAAGATATGATTTGTATTTGCATTATGAAGATGAAATGCCTGAAGAATTAGAAAAAGAATTTATAGCAGGTATGAAAAGAATACTCAATTATGAACCAATGGAACATGTATTGGGATATTCATGGTTTTATGGATATAAAATGATTGTCAATGAAGATGTATTAATACCTAGACCAGAAACAGAAGAGCTTTGTGCAAATATTCTAGCGAGAATGGATGAACGCTTTCCTGATAAAGATAAAATCACTTGTGCAGATGTAGGAACTGGATCTGGAGCAATCGCCATCGTATTAGCCAAAGAAGAACCTAAGGTAACAATGATGGCAACAGATATATCTGAAGAAGCAGTACAAACAGCTAAAAAGAATGCATTAAACAATGAAGCAGATATTACATTTGTAACAGGGGATATGTTACAACCATTAATTGATTCTAATATTAAATTAGATGTATTAGTGTCTAATCCACCTTATATTCCACAAGAAGAAGTAATGGAAAAAAGTGTCATAGATTATGAACCTCATGTAGCTTTATTTGGTGGTGAAGATGGATTGAAGTTCTATAAAGAAATCTTTAAGAATTGTAGAAAAGTATTAAATGAGAAAGCATTTATGGCATTTGAAATGGGATGGGATCAAAGAGAAAGAATGTCCAATCTTGTTGAAGAAATGTTACCTGAATGTAAGTATGAAATCATCAAAGATATGAATGATAAAGATAGAATGTTGTTTGTGTATTTTGATTGA
>CAVLCI010000105.1:0-5554 GCA_963661415.1 Bifidobacteriaceae bacterium
TGACATTAAATGAAATCATCAAGCATACAAATGCCATCGTAGCACAAGAAGTTACAGAGAAAGTTACAGAGAAAGTCACTGAAAAAGTTACAGAACAAGTCAGCGCCGAAAAAACATTAGAATTCTGTAAAAAGATGTTAAAAATGAATATGGATTTAAATGCAATCATGGATTGTACTGGATTATCTGAAGAGAAAGTTTTAGAAATTAAAAATAGTTTGAATTAATATGGGCAAAAACACAGTCATTATTACAGGTGCATCCAGTGGTCTTGGAAAAGAATATTTAAATCAATTGTTATTAGATTCTTCGATTGATGAATATTGGATCATCGCTAGAAGAAAAGAATTATTAGAAGAACTCGCTAAAAAAGATTCTAGAATCATGCCTTTTCCATTAGATCTAACAAACACAAACGATATCCATACTTTTATCCATAAACTTGATGAACAACGCCCAAATATCAAAATCTTAATTAACGCGGCAGGAATGGGAAAGATTGCAAGATGTGATGAAATTAACTTTGAAGATTCCCAAAAGATGATTGATCTTAACTGCAAAGCGCTTACTCTAATCACACAATGTTCTTTACCATTCATGTTGAAAGATAGTCGTATCATTCAAATCGCAAGTATTGCGGGCTTCCAACCAATGCCTGGATTTGCCTTGTACGCTGCAACAAAAGCTTTTGTACAATCTTACGCTAAAGCATTACATTATGAACTTAAACCAAAAGGCATCAAAGTAACGACCGTATGTCCATATTGGATAAAAGACACACAATTCATTTCTATCGCAAAAGAATATCAAAACCAAAGTTTTAAAAAACGACCTTTTTCTACTACGAGTCAAAAGATCGTTCAAAAATCATTACAAGATTCTTTCAAAAACAAATGGATTTCTACACCAGATCCTATTAGTTCATTAGATCGTATCATAACACATGTATTACCTGATACGATAACTGTTCCAATCATGGATCTAGTGCGAAAACTCTAAAGTTGATACAAAGAATCTAGAATATGTATTCCACAACTTGTTTGGAATACATTTTTTTTAAATGTTAGAATAGCTTCTTTAGAATATTGAGATTCATCTGCATTCACTAAAAAATCTGCTTCTAATAAAATTCGATAATCGATTCCATCTACATCTGTATATGTATGATGATGACATACTAGATAGATGATTCTTTCTTTCATTTCTTCATCTATTTCAAACTCTTTAAAGAATTTTCTTAATAATGGTTCACTTTCTGCTTCTTGATATTTTCCATTTGTATTTCCATATTTCTTTCTACAAATCGGACAAGCAATATCATGTACGATTGCGGCATATTCCAATGTTTGTTGTGTTTTCTCATCTAATTTCTCACTCAAACCTATTGTTTCAGCATATGCATATACTTTCATAAAATGTGCTACATCATGCGTATTTCCATCATAAAAATCAATCATCTTTTGAATTATTTTATCTTTCATAATCAATCTCCACTTTTATCCATTCCATCAATAAATGTACGATTTTATCTTGTTGGACTTCTGTTAATTCTACACCCATAGGAACTTTATACCATTTATTCAAACATCCTCTACAACAACACGCACATGCATGTTGTGCAATAAAGACAGGATGACCTTTCATAGGGGTTTGTTTTCCATCATTTTTAGGATATGCTGGTGCTAATTTATTTCTCACAAAGTCTCTTGCGTGATTTTCAATTACATCCATTCCTTTTTCTTTAATATAGTTTTTCTCTTTTTCTTTCAGATGAAAAGAAGAACGAAACTTTGATTGAGATAACTTATATAAAGCATCTTTTCTAGACT
The DNA here is from genome assembly GCA_963661415.1 of Bifidobacteriaceae bacterium. Lineage (GTDB taxonomy): Bacteria > Bacillota_I > Bacilli_A > Erysipelotrichales > Erysipelotrichaceae > Bulleidia. The sequence continues at coordinate 1,830 of CAVLCI010000105.1, forward strand.
GCATTATAATGCGAAATCCCCTTGATCAAAAATTACAACTTCTTCTCCTGTCTGTGTAGTACCAACAATATGCATATCTGAAGTACCAATCATAAAATCAATATGAATGATAGAATCATTAAATGTATAACGAGAGTCTTTTGGTTGTTGCCCATTTAACCCTCTACCCAAAGCTAAATGACAAGAAGCATTTTCATCAATTAAAGTTGTATAGTATACTCTTTTACTCATTGAAATTGGAGAATGATATTCTACCAATGCACACTCTCCTAAATAACATGCATTTTCATCCATACGAATCAAAGATTCTAACATTTCTTTTCCTTCATTTGCGATTACTTCTACAACTTTTCCATTTTCAAATCGGAATCCAAAGTTTTCTACGCTCTTTCCTCCAAGCACCAATGGCCTAGAAGCATATACTACCCCATTTGTTCCATATTTCTCAGGTGTCGTACAAATTTCTTCTGTTGGAATATTTGGTGTAAATGAAATACGTTTTTGATTTGCATCTGGATTTTCATGAGAAAACTTAGAATCTGGTGTTAAAGTAACGATCAAATCTGTTCCATTAGAAGAAGTATAGTGGAATTTTGTGAAATGATAAGAATCAATTTTCTTACCACGCTCATGATTTCTTTTTTGTTTTTCTTCCCATGTCTTTACAACATCATTGTCTTCATCGATATAGCACAACTTCAACAACAACTTCCACAATTCATCTAATCTTTGACTCTCATCAATATCAGACATGATATAATCAGCCCACTCTTGTGTAGGAATCATCGCAATCAACCATTGACAATGTTTTTCTCTACTTGCCTTACGCATGATATTTCTCACTGCATCCACATGTGCAAATATCGCATTTGCTTTTTCTTCCGCAAGATCTTCCATTAACTTTGGATTTACACCTTCTAAACGTACATAACATGCACCTTCATCCAAATATTGTTGGTTTTGAAGAACTTCCCATTCTTCCACTTTTCTTACATCATCTAGATTACGATATAAGGATGCAACTTTTAAATTAGCTTCATCTAAATAATGTACAACAACATTTTTAGCACCTAATTTATAACATTCTTCACAAAAAATCGGTGTAAAACTAGCACCTTCAATCGCTGCTTCAACCAATACTGTTTGACCTTTTTGTACATTCAAACCAACACGCGCGAGTGTGTACGCATATTTTCTTTTCATTTCTTCTAAGTTCATAAAATCTCTCCAATATTTTGTTAATATCATACTACTTTCTTGCACATCATTTTAGAAAAACAACTTTTTTCATATTTTTTGCAACATAAACAATGCTCTTCTAATTGAAATCTACCATCATCCAAAAACGTCCATCTTTGTTTCAATAGAAAGACTTTTTGCATAATCTTCAATATAAAAATTGTTTTCCTATATTATTTCCTCTATATTTTTCATGAACCGCTAAAAACTCCAATACACAATACGTTTCTTCTATGAGATACTTCATTGTTTCTCTCCTTCTAAAAAAGCTAGGACATTAACCTAGCTCACTTCTTTTGATCATAATCATCTAAAAAATGATGTTTTTCTTGATCATCCTTATACGCAATAATTGTTTTTAAACTTACATTTTCAACACTCTTAAAAATGTTCTGTTCAACATAAGGATTTGTTTTCTTTAAATCACGAATCAAATTCTTTACTTCCACTCTCTTTGAACGAGGTCTTGTCAAACAAGCTTCTGAAGAACAAGTATCTGTAAACTTACATGCACATTGAATAAAGTATAAATCATTAAACTTTGCCCAAGCTTTAATATCATCTTCATGAATCAAATATAAAGGACGAATAACTTCCATTCCTTCAAAATGATTGGAATGTAACTTTGGCATCATTGTTTGTATTTGTGCTCCATATAACATAGACATTAAGATTGTTTCAATCACATCATCATAATGATGACCTAAGGCAATCTTATTACATCCAATATTCTTTGCATAATTGTATAAATGACCTCTACGCATTCTTGCACAAATATAACAAGGATTCTTATCTATATGAAATACATTCTCAAAGATATCAGTTTCAAATATCTCAACAGGAATATTTAACTTTCGTGCATTTTCTTCAATGATCTGTCGATTTTCACTTGAATATCCAGGATCCATTACAATATATTTCACTTCAAATGAAATATCAGAATATTTATGTAATTCTTGAAAGCATTTTGCCATCAACATGGAATCTTTTCCACCAGAGATACATACCGCAATCTTATCGCCTTCTTTTACTAATTCATAATCACGAACTGCTTTTGTAAATCTAGACCAGATTTGTTTACGATAGGTTTTGATAATGCTACGCTCTGCTTTTGTGGCAATTTCTTTTGAGGCATTTTCTTTCATTTTATCCATAACGATAGATACATAACCACCATGTAAACTATATGCATCATATCCTCTGTCTCTTAAATCCAATACAGAAGGAATACTTAACTTTCCTCTATCACACACAACAATGATTTTTTTATCATGATCAAATTCTGTTGTATAGACTTTAGATTCTTCTAAGGCAATACTTCCTTCAATTGGATTCTTCATTACCTTTTCTTCATCTCGAATATCTACGATCGTATAAGTATCTTTACCAAGTTGTTTTAACTGTTCAATTGTTATTTCCATACAGAGTATTTTACATGAAAATCACTAATTGAAAAGAGCTTATGCTTCTAATAACTCTAAATCAGATACATCCAATTGTATGGATAAAGCTTTGATAGTATCTGTGATTCTACCTTGTTTTGTTGTACCAATCAAAACAACATCAATTGGTTTTTGAGACAATTCCCATGCAATCAATACATCCGCTTTAGAACATTGATGTTTTTTAGCAATCTCTTCTAACTTTTGATTCATTTCGATTTCTTTTTCAGATAGTTTTTGTGTAGAAGAACGAATCGTTTTTTCATTGTCATTACGAGATAATCTACCACCAGATAACACTTTATAAGCAGTTAAAGAAACTCCCATATCTAATAACATTGGAAACAATTCTCTTTCATCTTCTCTTTGAAAAATATTATGTGTATTCTGCAAAGAAATAAATTTTGTCCAACCATGTTTATCAGCAGTATATTGATATTTCGCAAACTGCCAAGCTTTCATGTTGGAAGCTCCAATATAACGAACTTTGCCCATTCTCACCAAATCATCTAACGCCTGCATCGTTTCCTCTACTGGAGTATCCATATCTGGATGATGCACAATATAGAGATCAATATAGTCTGTTCCAAGTCTTTCTAATGACTTTTCAACTTCATCAAATATCAATTTCCTAGATAATCCAACTGTATTTGGCTTTGCGTTTGGATCCATATTAATTCCACACTTTGTCGCAATCACAACTTCTTCTCGTTTCGCATATTTCTTTAATGCTTTCCCAAGAAACACTTCAGATTCTCCATTGGAATATACATTCGCTGTATCAAAGAAATTGACTCCTTGATCTAAACATTCTTTTACAATTTTCTCACTTGTTTCATAGTCCACACACCAATCAAATAATTTCCCTGGTGTTCCAAATCCCATTGTTCCTAAACAAATCTGAGATACTTTCAAACCACTATTTCCTAGTCTTATATATTTCATTCTTTTTCAATCCAATTCTTTAATTCTTCTTTTGAGATATTTGCTCCTTTTACACTTAATCCATCTAAGATTTCAGCACCTTTACACCATGTCAATAAA
>CAVLCI010000106.1:0-5548 GCA_963661415.1 Bifidobacteriaceae bacterium
AGGAGAAAGATGATGAGTGAAAACAAACAAGCGCAAGCAGAAGAAATTACATTAACATTAGATCCTGAAGAAACAACAAAAGAAGAAGTAAAAAAAGAAGAGGAAGTTGTTGTAGAAAAAGATCCAATTGATGAGGCAAACCTATCTGAAACAGAAAGAAAAACAGTTGAAGATTTCGCATCTAAAATTGATATCACAGAAAGCAATACAGTTCTTCAATATGGTGCTGCAGCACAAAAGAAAGTTTCTGATTTCTCTGATACTGCTTTAGCTAATGTTCGTACAAAAGATTTAGGTGAAGTTGGTGATTTATTAAGTGATTTAGTTGTTGAATTAAAAGAATATGACGCAAATGATACAAATGAAAAGAAAGGTTTCTTTGCGAACTTATTCGATAAAGGACAAGATTCCGTCACAAAGTTCAAAGCAAAGTATGACAAAGCAGAAGCTAATGTTGAAAAAGTCGCAAATATGTTGGAAGACCATCAAATCACATTATTGAAAGATATTGCGTTATTAGATGAACTTTATGCTAGAAACCAACAAAACACAAAAGAATTAACAATGTATATTCTTGCAGGTAGAAAAAGAGTTAAAGAAATTCGAGAAACAGAATTACCAAAGCTTGTCGCTAAGGCAAAAGAAACAAATCTACCAGAAGATGCACAAGCCGCAAATGATTTAGAACAAGCATGTGTACGCTTTGAAAAGAAACTCTATGATCTTGAATTAACAAGACAAATTTCTATTCAAATGGCACCACAAATTCGTTTGGTACAAAACAACGATACATTGATGACAGAAAAGATCCAATCTACATTGGTGAATACAATTCCACTTTGGAAGAACCAAATCGTACTCGCTCTAGGCATTTCTCATTCCAAGGAAGCTATGGAAGCACAAAGAGAAGTTACAGATATGACAAATACACTTCTCAAAAAGAATGCAGAAACATTGCATCAAGCTACAGTGGAAACAGCGAAAGAAAGTGAAAGAGGCATTGTTGATTTAGAAACACTACAACATACAAATGAACAATTGATTTCCACATTAGAAGAAGTTCAACAAATTCAAAAAGATGGTAGAGAAAAGAGAGCGCAAGCAGAACAAGAACTCTCTAAAATTGAAAATCAACTTACAAACAAACTATTAGAAATCAATCAAGAAAAAGAAACAGTTAAGGAATAAGTAACAAAAGCACATATTATAAGTGATATGTGCTTTTATGAAGTGTAGGAATATGAAAAAATATTTATTGAAAATAAAATGGTATCTCTTTTTAACAATCATTGGGGATTTGTTAGAAACATTTGCGACTTCTCTCATGTTATATTTACCAGGTTATTTGATAGATCATTATACAGAAGGAACACAAAAGATTATTAGTTTAATCATTTTTTATATTTTTCTTTTTGTATTGTATTTGTTTTCTGCATATTTTGGAAATAGAATGGCAGATTATAGAAGAGTGAAATTTGAAAAGGCAATCAAAAAAGATTATTTTAACGCTGTACTTGAAAAAGAATATGAAGATTACAATCAACTTTCATCCGCAGAATATATCTCTATGCAAGCAAATGATATAACAGAACTTTGTCAAAACTATTTAAGTCCATTAATGGCAGTAATTAGAAATAGTATTATGATTGTTGTTTTTGGTGCGTGTTTGGTTATATTTGTTGATCCAAGCATTGCGATAACAATTATTCTTTTTTCTATTCTTGTTATGTTTGTTCCAGAAATAACATCCAAAGAATTATCAGAACGAAACTCTAAATTTTTAGAAATGACAGGGAAGTATACAAAAAAGATACAATCCTATTTTGAATCCAAAGATATTTTAGATTATAAAAGTATTCAACAAATTGAAGTGAAACATGAAAAAGATCTTGATGCTGTTTTAGAAAGTAACATGTTTTTTAGAAAACTAAATAGTTTTTCTATGGTGATAAATGGTGGTTCTGCTGAATTGGTATCTGTTGTTGCGTTTATTTGTGTTGCGTTTTTACTATGTAATGGAAGAATTACAATTGGTATGGCTACAGTAGGGTTTATGTACTGTACAAAATTCATGGATCCGATCTATGAACTTAACGTAAATATAGGCAGAGTGAAAAGTACGAAAAAAATTCAAGAAAAGTTATTTGAAATTTTGAATCAAGACCATAAAAAAGTGAATCTCACATCTCAACAAATCAAACAAATTCAAACAAGTTCACTAACAAAATCATTCACACAAGTAGACATTCAATTACCAAACGTAACATTCAACTATCCAAATAAATATTTAGTGTTAGGAGAAAATGGAGCTGGTAAAAGTGTTCTGTTAAAAATGCTGTTAGGATTCATGAAACCAAGTAACGGAGAAGTTCTATATGATCCAGAAGATATCATTCCAAATGAATCTATTTGTTATGTTCCGCAAAAACCATTGATCTTTGAAGGATCATATTTAGATAATATTAGTGTTTTTGGTACTTATGATTGTAAGAATCTAAATACATATGAACAATATTTTCCTTCTTATCTTATTGAACAAATTAAAAGTAGTACAGATTTAAATTCTTTAAGTGGTGGAGAAAAACAAATTCTTTGTTTGTTGAGAGCACTTTGTAGTGAAAAAAATGTATTAATTTTAGATGAACCATTTTCTGCAATGAATAATATTGTAATTGAATGTTTTATGAGTCATTTAAAGGATATTAATAAGTTAGTTATTTTCGTTGCACATAACATGAATCAATATACAGATGTATTTGATGAAGTATATGAATTGAAAGATACAAGAATAGATAATTCTTAATATTTGTTGTCTTTTTATATTTTGTTATAGGTGTAAAATTTAAAATATGGCAAAAAGAAGAAGAAAAAAGAAAAGAAAAATCAATAAAAAGAACATGATGATTTTTATGATTGTTGTTTGTATGATTTTCTTTTGTTTTTCTTCTTTTTTATATTTGATAAACCAAAGAAGAAAAGAACAAGAAGAAACACCCATTGAAAGTAATCTCATACAAAATACGTATCTTTGGAATAATCTAAAAAAAGATGGTTCTTTTATGTCCTATGAAGATGATACGTATACATCTTTACAAGGGGTTGATGTATCTTCTCATCAAGAATGGATTGATTGGGAAAAAGTAAAAAATGCAGGTATTGATTTTGCGTATCTAAGAGTTGGGTATCGTGGATGGCAAACAGGTGAAATTCATAAAGATGCATACTTTGATTATAATATTCAAGCTTGTCAAAAATATGGAATTAAAGTTGGAGTATATTTCTTTTCACAAGCTACATCAGTAGAGGAAGCACGTGAAGAAGCAGAATTTACGCTTCAACAAATAAAAAGTTATACAATAGATTTGCCAGTCTGTTTTGACATCGAACAAGCAGGAGAAGGAGAAGGAAGAGTAGATAACCTTTCTCAAGAAGTTTGGACACAAAATGCGGTAACATTTTTACATATTATTCAAAATGCAGGATATCAAACGATGAATTACAATAGTACAAATTTATTTGATAAATATTTCTTGTTAGAATATATGCAAGAGTTTGATACTTGGATAGCACAATATGATGTAGATTATCCAACATATCCATATACATTCTCTATTTGGCAATATACAGATAGTGGAACAGTAGATGGTATTGATGGAAATAGTACAGATATGGATATTATGTTTGTAAAGAAGGAGAATTAGTATGAGTGAAGTTTTACAAGAAAGAAAAGATATGGATTCTACATACATGTGGAATCTAAACACATTATTTGAAAGTGATGAAGCATTTGAAGAAGCTTTAGAAAGTATTACAGAAAAGATTCAAAATCTATCAAAATATGAAGGTACTCTGAATAACGCACAAACAATTCTTTCGTTTTTAAAAGAAGAAAATGAAGTTGCGAAAAAGATGAGTAATTTATTTTGTTATGCATCTTTACGTAAAGTAGAAGATACAAGAGATACAAAAGCACAAACAATGTTTGCGAAAGCATATTCACAATATGTGAATTTTTCTACAGTTGTTTCTTTTGCGGAACCTGAAATCTTATCTAATACAGAAGGACAATTAGACGCAATCGTAAATGATGCAACTTTAAAAGAATATGCATTTTATTTGAAGAATTTATTACGTTCTAAACCACATATGCTTTCTAGTAAAGAAGAAGCAATTTTAGCTTCCTTTGGAGAAGTTTTTAATACACCTGAACAAACAATGACATCTTTGTTGTATGCTGATATGAAATTTGATGATGCTTTAGATAGTGAAGGTAAACCGCATGAAGTATCAGAATCTTCATATATCCTTCTTCAAAATAGTACAGATCCAATTCTAAGAAAGAATGCATTTGAATCTTTCTATGAAGGTTATAAAAATCATATTAATACATTAGCTACTGTATTTGCTGGTGCAGTTAAAACTTGTACAACAGAAGCAAAACTCAGAGGATATAATTCTTCTAGAGAAATGAGAATGTCTAGTGATAATATTCCTGAAAGTGTATATGATAATTTGATTGAAACTGTTCATAATAGAATGGATCTCATGTATCGCTATGTACGTTTAAGAAAGAGAATCTTAAAGTTGGATGAAGTTCATTACTATGATTTGTATGCACCATTAACACAAGGCATTACTGAAAAATATACATATGCTCAAGCAAAACAAATGGTATTAGATGCTGTAAAACCATTAGGAAATGAATACGTTGAAAGAGTGAATGATGCATTTCAATCTGGTTGGGTAGATGTTTATCCAAATAAAGGTAAAGAAGGTGGCGCATTCTCTTCTGGTACATATGAATCCAATCCATATATCAAGATGAATTTCACTGGCACATTAGAATCTGTATCTACATTAGCTCATGAAATGGGACATTCTCAGCACACATGGTTAACAAATCATACACAACCATTTCAATATAGTGAATATACAATGTTTGTTGCGGAAGTTGCTTCTACAGTCAATGAGAATCTATTAATTGATCAATTATTAAAGAAAGAAAATGATCCATCTAAAAAATTAGCACTTTTAAATCAATACTTAGAAGGATTTAAAGGAACTGTTTATAGACAAACAATGTTTGCGGAATTCGAAAAAGAAGCACATGCGATGTATGAAAGAGGTGAAGCATTGACACCAGAATCATTAAGTGCATTCTATTTAAAACTCATCCATGAATACTTTGGTGAAGATATGATCGTAGATGACAAGGTGAAATACGAATGGGCTAGAATTCCTCATTTCTATTACTTCTTCTATGTTTATGTATACGCTACAGGTTATTCATCTGCTTGTGCAATCTCAGAAAAGATTTTGAATCATGAAGAAAATGCAGTGAAGAATTATCTAGAATTCTTATCCATGGGTTCTAGTCAATATCCATTAGATGAACTAAAACACGCAGGTGTAGATCTAACAACACCAGAACCAATTAACATTGCGTTAAATAAATTTGAAAAAGTATTAGAAGAAGCAGAAAAAGTTGCAGATGAACTAGGACTATAAGAGATAAAACTCTTATAGTTTTTTTTAACGCAACATAAAA
>CAVLCI010000107.1:0-5538 GCA_963661415.1 Bifidobacteriaceae bacterium
AGAATTTAATAAATTCATTGAAATTTTTTGCTTGCAATAATTGTTGAGATATTTCGCTATTTTGAATGATATTTACTAACTTTGAATAAAATAGTGGATTAGAAGCATTACTATTACAAATTAGAAATACCAATTGAACTTGTTTTTTGTTCCAAAGAATTGGTTTAGATAGTCTTGCGACAGCGATAAAATCAGAAATCTCATCTAAATTTAATGGGTGTGGGATTGCCAAACGATTATCATATTCTGTACTAGCTAGAGCTTCTCTATCTTGTAGTCTAGAAATAAAGTCGGATGGTAGAGAAATCCATTTTTGTATATGTTGTGTCATTATTTCAAAAACTTCATCTTTATTAGATGCATCAATATCAAAAAATAAATAATCTTTCAACATGATCGTATTCATGATTTTTGAATCTAATTGTTTTATAGAAGATGAGATGATATCAACATCTTTTTCATTTAAATATGGTGAAATATTAACAATGCGCTCAGGTAATTTTCCTAATGTATTTGTTGTATTTAAAAGAAGTTGGAAATCTTGTTGAACAGAATTTATTTCGTCAATGGATGAAGTGAAAACAACTTCGTTGATTTTATTTCCAAAAAGATTTGTTAATTTATAACTCAACATATGAAATATACTTGTAATTTCATTTGAATAAACAAGTACATTGTATTTTAATGTTTCAGTTTGTTTTCTTTTCTCTAGTGAAAGTTGCAGATGTAATGCAAAATATGAGATTTCAATTTCATTTGTAGAATATCCTTTATCAGTTAAAAAAGATAGACCTGTTACTGCTAAATCATATGCATAAGGAAATTCATTTTTGATATTATTAATTTCACTTTTTTCAATCTGCATATTATTTTCCATTCTTGAAAGAAATGGAACGATATGATTTAAAAGACTTGTTCTTAATTCTTCATCGCCAAAGAAATCTTCATCTGCGTACTGCAGAATTTTTCTTAAGAAACGATTATAGAATAATAATGCTTTTTCAGAGATAGATACTTGTATTTGTTCATGTCCATAAACGCGTTGTTGGCCACTAATATGCATTGTTAGATAGATTAGTTCTGCATCATCAAATTGAATATTTAAAACAGATTCTAATTTTTTTATGATTTGTGATGCAGCGAAATATTCAGGTTTCGCTTTGATTTTTAAAGAATCATAGAAGTCATCTAATTGAATGACATTGTGTGTTTCAATTCGATTGATGGCTATTAAGATATGTAACGATAAAGAATTAATGCTTTCAGTAGAAACGGATATATTAAAATGTTCTAACATTTCCGCAACTGTTCGATGAATGATTTCTGTAGCGTTTTTATTAAGAGAAGAATTAACAAGAGTGTTTTTAAGATATGTTGATTCTTTGCATTCATGTACAATGCATCTTCTAATATCTGCTTCTTCACCAATCACACGATATCCGTCTGAATGCGAATGCTTCAATTCTAATGAATAGTTACTTAATACTGGTTGAATTTCTTTTAATATATTTCTAGTTAAAGAAGGTGAAGCGTTGATTTCATCAGCTAGATCATAAATGTTAATGGACTCTTCCGTAAGAACTAGGCGATATAAAATATAGCGTTGGCGAAAGATCGGATCATCCATTACTGTGGCGTCAGTCTGTAAAGAAAGAAACTGATTAAAAGCTTCGGGATCATGGATGACAATTGATGATCCAACGCGTTGTTTTGTGATGATTGTAGCTCCATGTTCTGAGATGATTTCCTTTAACATATTGACATATTTTTTGACTGTTTTTTCAGACAAATTCAAAGAAAAAGCTAATTGTTTACAAGAAACAGGTTCCGTTTGGTTTAATAAAGTGTTTAGTATTTTTTCGTCGATTCTCATATACTAAGTATAACTTATAAAAGTGCACATTAGTTTGCGAAAGTATCTTTTTAAAAGGGTAAAAAATTGCAACTTTAAAAAAATAGAAAGTATATAACATAAGTGTAGAGAAGAGTTATGGGAAAGAAATTATACATATTATTAGTTTGTGCTGGTGGTAATTCTACAAGTCTTTTAATGAATAATATGAAGAAAGATTTAAAAGAAGATGAAAATTGGCACATCGATGCAGATGGGTATAATCAAATACCAACAATTATTGGAAAGTATAACTACATATTGGTGGCTCCTCAAGTGAAATTTAAAACACAAGAAATCAAAGAACTTGCGGATGAGATTGGAGATATCGATGTAATTGATATTCCTGCAGATGATTATTCTTCTTGTGATGGCAATCGAATTAATAATTTGATACGTAACTTTCATAACTCTGACACACAAAATAATGAAAGGGGAAAAGACGATATGTCTGAAAACAAACAAAAACAAGGCTTTATGGACAAGTTATCTGATTGGATGATGCAGTATCTTGTTCCTGTTGCCAACAAAATTGGGAATCAACGTCATTTAGCAGCTGTAAGAGATGGACTTACAATTATGATTCCTGCAACGATTATTGGTGGTTTTGCGATTTTATTAGCAGTTCCACCGATTCCTTCTGATATTACAGAAGGAACAAACTTCTTCTATGCATTCTTGCTTGCTTGGAAAGCATGGGCAGGTGGGAATACTGCCATCTTAATGACACCATATTATTTAACAATCGGAATCATTTCTATTTATGCAGTATGTGGTGTTTCTTATATGCTTGCAAAGCATTATAAAATGGATGGACTAAACAATATGATCTCAGCACTGCTTGTATATTTAACGATATCTGGTGCAGTGGATTTAGAAACAACAACATTAAGTATTTCTAGACTTGGTGCAGGCTATATGTTTGCGGCAATGATCGTTGGTATTTTAGTCGTTGAAATCACACGATTCTTTGATCAGCATAACATTAAGATCAAACTTCCTGATAGTGTTCCACCAAACGTTGCTGGACCATTCAATGTATTACTTGCATTAGGATTCAATGTAGTTTTCTTCTCTATTATTAATGCACTTTTGACTTCGTTGACAGGCGGTGGTATTCCAGATTTGATTTATACAATTTTCACCCCATTGATGAACGCTACTGGTTCATTACCATCAATTTTGATTCTTAATTTCTTATCTGCTTTGTTCTGGTTCTTTGGTATTCATGGAAATAACATGATGAGTGCTGTGGTTACTCCTATCACAACAATGGCCTTAGCAGCAAATGCTGAAGCAGTAGCTGCAGGAAATCCAATGCCTTATATCTATTCTGGAGCAATCGCAACAGTATTTGGTGGATGGTTAGTAGGTAACAATGCGATGAATATTTGGCTATTACTTTTCGCAAAATCACCACGTACAAAATCATTATCAAAAGTTGCCGCTATTCCTGCTTTCTTCAATATCGCAGAGCCATATGTATTTGGTTTACCAGAAGTATTAAATCTTTACTATTTCATTCCAGCAATTATTTGCCAGACTTTGAATATTAGTATCTATTATTTCTTGGCATCTGCTAATATTGTTGGACGTGCATACATTTCATTGCCATTTACAACACCTGCAGTTTTACAAGCTTTCCTAGCGACTGGAGGTAACGTACCAACAGCAATTCTAGCAGTATGCTTATTATTACTTGATATGGTTATCTTTACACCATTCTTAAAGGCGTATGATAATTCATTGCTAAAAGAAGAAGCATCAAAAGCATAAAATGAATTTTCAATCAAAGAGGATGAATATCCTCTTTGATGCTATTGGAAAAAACTATGGAATTTTACACAAATGAAAATGTAACACAACATATTACTAGAATACGTGCTTTTTGGGATGATGCATGTATGTATTATGTTCGAGGAAAAGATACAGGATTATTAATTGATACAGGATATGGATTTGGACATTTAAAAGAGTATGTTGATTCATTGGCAAAACAACCATATCAAGTTGTTTTATCTCATGGACATTTAGATCATGCAGGTGGTGCTGGTGAATGGAATGAAGTATACATGAATTCAATGGATCTAGATTTATATGAGAAACATGGTGATATTCATGAACGAAATAACTTTTTGAAAAATTATGTATCAAATTTAGAGGAATATGATTCTGACATGTTTGTTGAAAAGCATGATAATCAATTTAAAGAATTATCAGATGGTGATGTGTTTGAACTAGGAGATGTTCATGTGAAAGCAATTCATGCCCCAGGACATACACACGGGATGACAGTGTTTTTGGTTGAAGAAGATCGAACAATTATCTTTGGGGATGCTTGTGGTGTGTTTACTTTATTTTGTATGCCAGAAGCAACTTCATTAGAAGAATATTTAGAAACATTGAAAAAATTAAAAGATTTGATGCCTCAATATGATCGTATTCTAAGGCAACATGGAACTTGTGAATCCCCATTATCATTAGTCGATGAAGATTTAAATATTGTGAAATCAATTTTGGATGGAACAGATGATCATCAAGAATATGAATTTAATGGAACAAAATGTTATGTTGCACGTAAAATAGATTTAAATAAAAGAGGACAAAGAGTAGATGGAAAAGAAGGTAATGTAGTATACATTCCTTCAAAGATTCATAAAGGAGCAGACAAATGAAAATACAAGAAGTGATTGATAAAATCAAATCATATTCAAGAGGAATTACGAAAGATGGAAAACCAATTGATGAGGCAACAACACGTGATCAAGTTTTATATGGTGATACAGATAAAGAGTGTACAGGTATTGTAACAACATGTTTTGCATCCGTTGATGTAATCAAAAAAGCACATGAATTAGGAGCAAATTTCATTATTCCGCATGAAGCATTATTCTGGAATCATGGTGATCATCAAGATTGGTTGATGGAACAAAAGAATAGTGTTTATTTAAGAAAAAAAGAATTGTTAGATGAATATGGAATTACAGTTTGGAGAAATCACGATTATATTCATTCTGGCTTGCCTGATGGAAATGGTGGCTGGTATGATGGAATTTTTAGAGGCTTTTTCCACGAAACTGGATTAGAACAATACTACACACCTAAAATTGGTTCGCCTATAAAATTTGCGGGTATGCCAATTGATCTTGTATTTCCAGAAGGAATCAAGGTAAAAGATTTAGCACAAAAAATTATTCAGGGTGCTAATTTGAATGGTATTCGTACAATTGGAAATCCAGAAACAATTGTGAATAGAGTTTCAATTCCAATGCATTGTATTGGTTTTGCGGACAAAGAAACAATTACTACTTTAGATATGACACATACAGATTGTCTCATTACAATGGAATTGATTGATTATACAGTCAATGAATATATGAGAGATGGTATGATGCTTGGAGATAATAAAGCGATTCTTGCGGTTGGACATTTTAATGTAGAAGAACCAGGTATGAAATATATGTTGAAGTGGTTACCAGAAGCATTAGGTACAACAGATATTCCAACAACATTTATACAATCTGGTGACATGAATACGTTTATTTTGAAATAATTAAATTGAATGATTCGATATAAACATAGTTTTAGATACGTGCATGCATGTTAGAACTATGTTTTATTATTTTAAGGATAATGTGATAAACTGT
>CAVLCI010000108.1:0-5524 GCA_963661415.1 Bifidobacteriaceae bacterium
AGTAAAATCTGTAAACAGAAAAGAGAGGAAGATACTTATGTCATTTCAAGAAGATTTAAATGATGCGAGAAAAGAAGGTATTGAAGAAGGTAAAGCTTCAGGATTAGCTGAAGGTAAAAAAAGTTCTCAAATTTCTATCGCTAAAACTATGATAGAAGAAAACTTCAATGATGAAATGATTTCAAAAATCACAAAACTTTCTTTAGAAGAAGTAAAATCTCTAAAACTCTAAAAAAAACTTCTATATTCAAAATAGAAGTTTTTTCATTTATGCATCAATCCCTTTAATATCACTCATTGAGTAAATACTCAATGCAAGTGTTGAGAAATTATGTAAATATGCAGTTGAAGAAGGTGGTAATACACCTAATACACCTAATACAATCAAACAAGAATTAATTGTCATAATCTTCTTGTAATTTGATTCAATTCTTTCATCCAATTTCACACTTAAATTTCGAAGTGTAGAAATCTTAGAGATATCATCTGCAGGTATCGTAATATCTGCAATTTCGCGTGTAATTTCTGCACCATTGGATATTGCGATAGCAGCATCTGCTTCACTCAAAGCCAAAGCATCATTTACACCATCACCAATCATAATCACTTTATGACCATTGTTCTTTTCTTGAATCACAAAGTTTGCCTTATCTTCTGGTAATACTTCAGAATAATATGCATCCACACCAACTTTAGTCGCAACAGCTTTCGCTGTTCTTTCAGAATCTCCTGTCATCATAACTAGATGATTCATTCCAGATGCATGCAATGCATCAATTAATTTACGACTTTCTTTTCGGATTGGATCTTCAATCAAAATAACAGCGACAAGTTCATTTCCAATTGCCATGTATAAATGAGAATATTCATCAGGCAATGCATTGAATTTATCTTCTTCACCTTCAGGAATCTTACAATGCTCATCTTCAAACAAGAAATGATGAGAACCAACTAATACTCGATTACCATCAATCGAAGAAACGATTCCATGGGCAACAACATATTCTACTTTAGAGTGCCTTTCTTCATGGATAAGTCCATCTTCTACAGCTGCTTTTACAACTGCATTCGCAATGGAATGTGGATAATGTTCTTCTAAGCAAGCTGCTAATCGTAACATTTCCTTTGCGTCATGATTCCCAAAAGGAATAACATCTTTCACTTTTGGTGAAGAAACTGTCAATGTTCCTGTCTTATCAAAAACAATCGTATCTGCTTTTGATACAGCTTCCATATACTTTCCACCCTTAACAACAATTGACATGTTGCTTGCTTGACGCATTGCGGATAATACCGCAATTGGAATGGATAATTTTAAAGCACATGAAAAATCAACCATCAAAATGGATAATGCCTTATTTGCGTTACGTGTGATTGCATACGCCAATAAAGTTCCTCCCAATGAATATGGGACAAGTCTATCCGCTAGATTACTTGCACGATTTTCAAAATCAGATTTCATCTTTTCTGATTCTTCAATCATATGTACAATTCGATCATAACGTCCTGCACCACTTTCAGAAGTCACTTCAATGATGCATTCACCATCTTCAATAACAGTACCCGCATATACTGGATTCCCACTTTCCTTTCGAACAGGCAAAGATTCTCCAGTCAATGAGGACTGATTCACTTCCGCATTACCACTGATAACAATTCCATCTAAAGGAATCATATTACTTGTTCGTACAATAAAACGATCTCCTTTATTGAACTCACTGATTGCGACAAGAACCTCTTGTCCTTCCTTTGTCACCATCCATGCTTTTTCAACATTTAATGACATGCTTCTTGCCAAATCATCAACGCTCTTTTTATGCGTCCACTCTTCTAAGATTTCAGATAAACCTAACAAGAACATCAAATCACCAGCAGTATCAAAATCGCCTCTTATCATACTAACGATAATCGTAGTAGCATCTAATACACTAACTTCAATTTTCCCATTTAGAATCGATTTCAAACCAGGCACAATAAATTTCCAACTTTTCATAAGTGAAATCGCACTACGAATTGGAACTGGAAAAAAGCATCTCGTTACAGCTCTTTTCAATGTATGAAAAATAACTTTATCTTCAAATTCTCGAGATAATGCACGTCCTGTTCTTTCTGGAACCAAATCTTGATTTTCTTCATATCCAAAATGAGAAAGATAAGAAATTACTTGTTCTCTATTTGTATCAAAATAAATCAATGCATCACCTGTACGATCATACACTTTTGCATCTTTGATACCATTTTGATTTTTTAGATAATACTCAAGGATATCAGCCTGTTCTAATGTCATCCGATATTGCAACATGCGCACACGCATGCGCCCTTTTGACTCATGCAGGATCTGACATTTCATTTTATTCTGCTTCCTTTGAATGTGCTTCTAATACAGCTTTTGCATCCGCAATCAACTTTGCTTCTTTTTCTGCAGCTCTTTTTTCATTGATCTCTTTCGCATCTGCATTAATATCACCACAATTTTCTTTTAATGTAGTATAAACTTTAGCGACTTCATCAACGCCTCTCATCACTGCAGCAGTACAATGTGTATAAACTTTCTTTGCATCATCGCTTGTTAAGATTTTTACACCAGCTGTTCCAAGTAAAACACCATAACCTAAAAATTTTGCGTTTAATAAATTCATCATATACCTCCTACCATAATGGTTTTTATATCCATTTGTATTTTAAAAAATGTTAGATTGATTTGTCATTACTAACCTTTCTAAATCATCTAACATTTCAATATTTTTTTATTTTGAAAGTCATCGCAACAATGATTGCACACTCAATTCACCAAATAACACCTTTTTCTGCGTTCTTGACTTCTTCAATTGGTGTTATATCTTTATCATGAATATGATTGCCACTATATTTCTTTGTTTCTTTTGATACAACATCACTTAATAATAGTACCGCAACAATATTTGGCAATGCCATTAAACCATTCATCAGATCCGCAAAATCCCAAATCACATCAATCGATGTTACTGCACCAATAAATACGCAAATAACCCACAATACTTTATAGGGAACAATGGCCTTTTCACCAAACAAATATATAGAACATCTTTCCCCATAATAATACCAACCTAGAATTGTTGAAAACGCAAATGTAATCAAACCTAGAATCAATAATGGCATTCCAATCACCGGAATCATCGAAAAAACTTGTGAAGTCAAAGCCGCACCATTTCCACTCATTACATGAATATTTGGATATTTGATGATACTAGACACCAATACAATACCCGTCAACAAACAAATCACAACAGTATCCCAAAAAGTACCTGTCATCGATACCAATGCTTGTCTTTTGGGATTTTTCGTTTTTGCAGCAGAAGCAATCAATGGTGCACTTCCCATTCCAGATTCATTTGAAAATAACCCTCTAGCAAATCCATATCGACAACATACAGATATCGTTGTACCAACAAACCCACCTGTAACAGCTTCTGGATGAAAAGCTGCGCAAACGATTGTTACAATCGTTTCTGGAATATATTGGATATTCATACAAATGATAAAGATACATCCCAAAATATAAAACCCTGCCATAAAAGGCACTAATTTTTCAGCAACACGTGAAATACTTTGAATACCTCCTAAAATCACTAAGGCAACGATCACTGTCAATATGATCGCGGCAACAATCGTTGGGATTCCAAAATTTGTATGCAAATTTTCTGTAACGCCATTAGATTGCACCATACATCCAATTCCAAGTCCACAAACTGCAGCTAAGCCTGCAAATATAACGCCAAGCCACTTCATATGCAAACCTCTATCTAATGCATACATTGCACCACCAATCATTGTTCCATTCTCACTTTTCACACGATATTTCAACGCAATCAACGTTTCAGAATACTTTGTAGCCATTCCAAAGATTCCAGTAATCCACATCCATAAAACCGCTCCTGGTCCACCCAAAGCAATCGCAGTACCCACACCAATGATGTTACCTGTTCCAATCGTTGAAGAAAGGGCAGTCGTCAATGCTCCAAATTGTGAAATATCTCCATTATCTCCATCATCATCTGAAACAGATAATTGAATTGCATGAAAAACTTCCTTTTGTATGAATCCAGTTCGAATGGTCATGAAAATATGCGTTCCAATCAATAATAAAATGAGAGGCCATCCCCAAACCAAGGAATCTAATGTATGTATCAATCCTGCCATAAATCACTCCTTGAACAAAATTATACTACACACATTCAAACACAAATACCCAAAAAATAGTTTCAGAAATCCTGAAACTACTCTTCTGTCTTTAACTTTTTCAATGTTCCATTATTCTTTAATCTTGGATATACCGCAATATATAAAGCTGAAGCAATCACAATCGCTAATACACCATTTACTGCTGTTGTCACAAACTTTGCAGCTGCTAAATAGCTTGCAGCTTTTTCAGCATTTCCTAACAAGATCAAATAATATAAATAAGATAATAAAGTTTCACCAATCAAATTGAATACCATACCACCTGTACAAGATAAAACAACTTTTTGATATAAACTCTTTCCTTCTTCTTTTTGAACGTGAAAAACTTTATGCGCTAATAATCCTGTAACTACCCCAATACCAAATTTTAATACGATCGTTTTAGGCGCAACTGTAATATATACAGGATCTAATAAATCACCAATTCCCATACCAATCGCTCCAGCTAGTCCACCAGGAACACCGCCTAATAATAACGCAGCCAATACACAGAATGTATTTCCTAAATGGAATGAAGTAAATCCAACTGGTGTTGGTATCTTAATTTGTAAAAATGTGAATGCGACATAACATAATGCAGTCATTAAAGCTGTTACTGTCAATTTTAATGTTTTTGTACTTTTCATAATCAAATCCCCCTAGTACGTTAACTATCTTACTATCATTTGATTATATTAAAATGACCAGTTTTATACATATTTATAAGACCAGATTACGACTTATTCCATATTTGATTCAAATAATTTGTGAGATTTTGACCTAAAGATTCTACACTTTCATTAGTATAACTCTTCGCTAAATGATAGATAACTTTCTTAAAATTATCTGCTTGTTCTTTTGATAACTTTGTCAGATGCATTAATATTTTAGGTGCATTTGAAAGAATCGATTTGTTGAACTCTGATACACAAGTCGCTTCACTTGCTTCTAACACATCAAAAACAGTATCAACAAATATCTTACGATCTTCTAGCGATAAATCTTTTAACCAACCACGTATCGTTTTATCCGCAAGTATACTTTGCGAACTCCTTCGGTCTACTGTGATGAAATGATTTCTTTTAATTTGCCAAGTATTTGCGTCATGTTGCATCATTCCTTTCCCACTAGAAAGAATGACTTTCTTTTCTCCTAAAGAATACATCAACATTCCAATGACTGAGCTTTCTGGAACGATTGCTTTGATCTTTGGTTGTATTTTTTGATATCCTTCTCTTTCTCTGATACTCCCGACGACTAAAGTCGCGAGGTTCTAGGCTACACTGGGTTCTCGTTCCTTACAAGAGGAACGCCTAGTCCAGTT
>CAVLCI010000109.1:0-5470 GCA_963661415.1 Bifidobacteriaceae bacterium
ATGCGCATTTTTCTATATTTTACAGTTTTCAAACACAAAAAAAGTGTTGTAAAATAATTATTATTGTAAAGGGCAACGAGGAAAGATGATTATGAACAAACCTGAATTAAATGACACATTTGCAAAAACAAAACTAAAACCACACAAAACATTCGGTGGTAAAGTTGTTGAAATTCTTTATGGAGCAAAGGATGAACAAGGAAATCCATGTGCACCAAAAGAAGGTGTAGACGACGGACACGGACGTTGGTATGGCGTTGAAGTAAATGGGGATTATAGAATGTTCTCATGGACACATTCTAAAGATGAAGGTGGAAATACAGAATATGGTACTGACCATGAAGACCATGCTTTAGAAGATATGGAAGCAGAAATTCTTAAGAAGAGAGATCTTGCTAGAAACGCAGAAGTTTTGGCAAGAGATTATTCTGGAGAAGATGCAGAAGCAAAGATGAATGCTTTGAAAGAAGAATGGGCTAATTTGACTGTTTGGGATACACCAGTTGAAAAAGAATACCAAGTTCGTTTTGACAAGGCATTAGGTGAATTTGAACCTAGACAAGAAGAAATCAAAAAAATCAAAGCAGAAAAAGAAGCAGTAGTCGCTAAGGCGGAAGAATTAAAGAATGCTGAAAACTTTAGAGATGCAAGAAATACTTTAAATGCATTGCGTGATGAATTATATGCAATTGGTTCTGCTGGAAGTGAAATTGATGGAGAATTCCGTTCTGCATTAAATAAAGTTGAACGTGAATTAAGAGATAAACAAAAAGAATATAATGCAACACGTGATGAAAGACTCGCTGCAGCAAAACAAAAGAAAGAAGAAATCATTGCACAAGCAAAACAATTGACATCTAATGTTAAGAATTGGAAGAATGTTGGTGAAAAACTCAATGGTTTATTTGAAGAATGGAAAGCTGCTGGAAATTCAGGTAAAGATGTAGATGATGCTTTATGGGAACAATTCTCAGCAATTCGTAAGGAATTCAATGCTGCTAGAAATGCATTCTTTACAGAACGTGCAAATCAATGGGCAGAATCTATTGCGAAGAAAGAAAAACTCATTGCTGAAGCAAAAGAAATTTCTGATAAGAAAGAATACAACAAAGAAAATACAGATCGTATGAAAGAACTCGATAAAGAATGGAGAGCTGCTGGATATTCTGGAAAAGAAAAGAATGATGCTTTGTGGGATGAATTTAATGCTGCGAAGGAAGTATTCTGGGATGCAAAAAAATCTGAATCTTTAAAGAGAATCCAAAATATTGTAGATCGTAAAAAGAAAGAATTAGCAGATCTTAAGAAGAAGGTTGAAGATCTTGAATTCAGAATTGAGATTGCTCCAAATCCAATGATGAAAGAAGATTGTGAAAGAGAACTTCATTTAAGAGAAAGTGAAATTGATCGTTTAACAACTTCTATTGAAGAAGATGAAAAGAAACTATCTGATAACTAAGGTATGAATGAAAATTCATACCTTTTTTTGACTTTAAGCGTAAAATGAAATTAAAGTTGAGGTTGATTTATGAAATGGGGAATCATTGGTGCAGGTAGGATTGCACATCGTTTTGTGAATAGTTTAGATCATTTTGATGATTGTGAATTATATGCAGTGAGTTGTAGAACGCAACAAAAAGCGGATCTTTTCAAAGAAGAACATCACGCGTGTATTGCGTATGCAGGATTTGAACAAATTGTTAAAGATCCAAACATAGATGCAGTTTATATTTCTACACCACATCAATATCATTGTGAATGGATCATAAAATGCTTAGAAGCTAAAAAAGCAGTTTTATGTGAAAAACCAGCATGTATGAACGCAACAGAAATGAAAAATGTTATACAATGCGCAAAAGAAAATCAAGTACTTTTTATGGAGGCAATGAAAACAAGATTCATTCCTTTATACAAAGAAATCAAACATAGAATTGATCAAAAAGAATTAGGTGATATTATTTCAATACAAACTTCTTTATGTAATGAGATAGATTTAGAAAGTATTAAAGATACGTATTTGATGGATCCTAAAAGTGGTGGTGTATTAACAGATACGGGTATTTATTGTATTGCGTGGCTAGAAGACTATTTGAAAGATTCCTATTCGATTGAATCCGTTGATACAAATCTACAAAATGATGTAAATCTCTATACCAATGCGAAATTACAATTTGAAAAAGTAAGTTGCGTGATGGAATGTGCAATGGATCGTAAAAAAGATAGAGTTGCGATTATTCAAGGAACAAAGGGAAAAATCATTGTTCATGATCTACATCGTCCTCAAAAGGCAATCATTGAAACAGATCATTTAGAAGAATTAACTATTCCTTATGTTGTAGATGATTTCTATGGCCAATTAGATGAATTTATCAATTTATGGAAACAAAAGAAAATAGAAAGTGAAATCATGTCATTGGAATCTTCTTTGAGATGCGCTGAAATCATGGATGCAATCCAAAAACAAGTGAGATAGAAATATGTTAAATGGTGTAATATTTGACTTTAATGGAACGTTATTTTTTGATTCCAATTATCATTTTGAAGTATTTAGCAATTTAAAGAAAGAAATTACTGGTGAGGAACTTTCATTAGAAGAAATGGAAAAGGAATATTCAGGTAGACCAAATATAGAAATATTTAAAAAGATGTCTCAGAATACTTTTTCTAGAGAACAATGTGAATATTATTCAAAGAAAAAAGAAGAAATGTATCGTCAACTTGTAAAAGAAAATCAAACACAACTTTGCAATGGTGCAATAGAATTATTCGAATCTTTAAAAGAAAGAAATATTCCATTTACAATTGCATCTGCATCTATCAAAGAAAACATTGATTTCTTTGTGGATTACTTTCATTTAGATCAATGGTTTGACATAAATCAAATTGTGTATGATGATGGAAGTTATCATGATAAAACAAAGATGTTTTTAGAAGCTAAGAAAAGAATTAATGTAGAAAATCATATTCTCATATTTGAAGATTCAATGAGTGGAATACAATGTGCTACAAAAGCAGGAGCTTCTTTGATTGTGATTGAAAGAGAAAATCTAAAAGATTGTTATGTAGATTATCCAATCATACAAGTTGTAAAAGATTTATCAGAATCGTTAGAAACGGTTAAAAGATTATATGAATCCTATTAGAAAAATGAATTATTTTGATTCAATAATGAAATAGGAAGTATAAACAAAAATAAGTAAAATGATATTGACTTAAAGATTACTTTAAGTGCTATATTTTAATTAGTTCTGAGGAGGACAATAATATGGAAACTTTTGATTTCATTCAAAAGAAATTTGGTTTTGGTATGATGCGTTTACCTATGAATGGTGATGTTGTAGATACAGACCAAGTTTCAAAAATGGTTGATTACTTTTTAGAGAATGGCTTTAACTATTTTGATACGGCCCATGGATATCTCAATGGTTTAAGTGAAAAAGCTGTTAAAACATGTCTTTCATCTAGACATGATCGTTCTGAATATATCCTAACAGATAAATTAACAGGCTCTTTTTTCAAGTCTCAAGAAGAAATCAGACCTTTACTCGAATCACAATTAGAAGCAACAGGTGTAGATTATTTTGATTTTTATTTGATGCATGCCCAAA
Source organism: Bifidobacteriaceae bacterium (assembly GCA_963661415.1). Classification (GTDB taxonomy): domain Bacteria; phylum Bacillota_I; class Bacilli_A; order Erysipelotrichales; family Erysipelotrichaceae; genus Bulleidia. The sequence continues at coordinate 3,609 of CAVLCI010000109.1, forward strand.
ACGCACATGAATTTGAAAAATTCAAACAATGTAAAGCATATGAAACTGCATTTGAATTAAAGAAGGAAGGGAAAGTAAAACATGTTGGTATTTCTTTCCATGATCGTGCAGAAGTATTAGATCAAATCTTAACAGAATATCCTGAAATTGAAATCGTACAAATTCAGTTCAATTACTTAGATTACAATGATTTATCTGTACAATCTAAACTTGTTTACGAAGTGTGTGAAAAACATGATAAACCAGTATTAGTAATGGAACCGGTAAAGGGTGGAAATTTAGTGAAATTACCTGCAGATGCACAACCTATTCTTGATGCATTAGATGGTGGTTCTAATGCATCCTATGCGATTCGTTTTGCGGCATCTTTTAAGAATATGCGTGTTGTACTTTCTGGTATGTCTACGTTTGAACAAATGGAAGATAATCTTTCTTTCATGAAAGATTTTAAACCATTGACTGAAGAAGAATTTGCAGCAGTAGAAAAAGTGGCAGAAGTATTCCGGTCTCATAAAATGATTCCATGTACATCTTGTCATTATTGTGTAGAAGAGAATCATTGTCCAAGAAATATTCGTATTCCTGAAATGTTCTCTAACTACAATACAAAGAAAACATTTGGAGATTGGAATGCAGATTACTACTATAACAATGTATTGGTATCTGATGAACATTCTAAAGCAAGTGAATGTGTGAAATGTGGTATGTGTGAAAAGGTGTGTCCACAACATCTACCAATTCGAGAATTATTAGTACAAGTAAAAGAAGAATTTGAAAAGTAATTGATAAATGAAAAAAATCGAGATTGTAAGTGAAACGTGTTGTTTCCTAACTCTCGATTTTTCTTATTTTATGATCTTCATTATTCCATCTTTCATTTCGATGATAGAATCAAACATTTTCATTAGATCTTCATCATATTTGTGAGAACAATAGATGATGGTATCACAACAATGTGAAATGCTATTTTCTATAGAACGAGTAGTTTCTTTATCTAATGCTGAAGTGACTTCATCTGCTAGCAAGAGTTGTTTTTTGCTAGCTAAGAATCTCGCAATAGAAATTCTTTGTTTTTCTCCACCAGATATTCCACTGCCATTTTCAAGCGTTTCTTTATTTAAACCATCTTGTAAGGAGTGGATATAATTTGATAACTGAGATTGATATAAAATAGTGGTATCTAATTCATATTTATCAAATAAGGTGATATTATCCTGTATCGTTCCATCAAAGATATGTGAATCTTGTTGCATGATTCCTATGCAAGATTGAATATCTTTTTCATTAAATTTGGATGAAGCTACACCATTTATTAAAACAGTACCGTTGGTAGGTTTATATTTACCAATCATCATATTTAATAAACTAGTTTTTCCGCTTCCACTTTTTCCAATCAATAAATATTTCTTTCCTTTTTGAAAAGTGAAATTAATATCTTTAAGAATTATTTTATTTTCATTACAATAACAAACATCTTGGAAAGTGATAGATTTTATCTCTTCTAATGATAATTTATTAGTAGGAGATTGCTTTGTTGATATTTTGCCAAGCATATCTTTTACAATTTTCGCGGCAGAAAGCCCATGACTTTAGTCAATGGGATGAATGCCGTTTTCTTTTTCTTTTAGATAGATTTGTTGCGGATTATCTCGCTTTTTATGGTATAATATTAATAGAAAAAAGTGCTTATTTATGCGAAATTTCGCATGTTTGAAAGATGATTTATATTATGATTTATTTCATGTCATCTTTCGCCTTAAGTATAAACAAAAAAGTATTATCAATTGAGTGAATATATTATTCGAGTAAGCTATCATTAGAAATCAAACCATTAGAAGTTATGCCTGATCATATACATATCT
>CAVLCI010000110.1:0-5193 GCA_963661415.1 Bifidobacteriaceae bacterium
GCGATAGGCTTAGAAAAAGGTAAAACAGAAGGTATCGAACAACGTAACTTAGAGATTGCGAAACAAATGTTAAATAAGAATTATGCAATTGATGAAATTCAAAGTTTAACAGGGTTATCAGAAGAAATGATTCTAAGTTTAAAATAAAGTTTACAGTCAAAAAACCAGACTTTCACACAAAAGTCTGGTTTTTCTATTGTTTAGGGATTGATTGTCAAGTAAAGTGTGTAAGATTGGATAAAGTTTTATTGTTTTCCCCAAGAACTTTTGGGTTGACCTTGATATTGTACATTCCCTCTATGTCCATGCACTTCAATCTTATTTAATGCATTTTCTAATTCACTAAATTCTTCATCTGTGAGCTCAACTGTACTTGCATCTAAATTCTCAATGATTCTTCCTTGATTTTTTGAGCCCGGAATCGGAACGACATTTGGATATTTATGTAACATCCATGCCATAGATATTTGTGCATTTGTTGCATTCTTTTTTTGTGCATATTCATTCAACAAATCAATTACAGGCTTATTCGCAACAATGTTTTCTTTCTTTAATTGTGGAACAAATATTCTTACATCATCTACCTTTTCAAATTCAGTGTTTTCTGTAATCTTTCCAGACAAGAAACCAGACGCGATTGGTGAAAATGGAACAACACCTATATTATGTTCTAAACAATATGGAAAGGTATTCGTCTCGCAATCTCTTTCTAACATGTTGTAAAGATTTTGTACTGCTGTCACTGGTGTCACTTCATGCGCTCTTTTAATCGTTAGCTCATCAACTTGTGATAATCCCCAACCTTTTATCAAACCTTCGTCAATGAGCTTCCCCATCGCCTGTGCCACTTTCTCTACTTCTACCTTTGGATTAATACGATGTAAATAATATAAATCTACATAATCCATTTGTAATGATTTTAAAGATGCTTCTAAATGTCTTTTGCATACAACATACATATCTTCATTTTCTTCACCTTCATTAATATGCATTTTTGTCGCAATCACACAATTCTTTCTTACATCTTTTAATGCTTCTCCTAAGATTTCTTCATTGTGATGTGGATAATATAAATCTTGACCATAGACTTCTGCCGTATCAAAGAAATTACATCCGTGATCATATGCTTTTCTGATTGCTTCAATCGCATACTCTCTATCTGGAATCCGTCCATATCCATGTGAAAATGCCATACATCCCATTCCAATTTCTGATACTTCTAAATCTCTTAGTTTTCTTTTTTTCATGTCCTTTCTCCTTTAGCTACTAGAAATATACTGGTTTATTTCTTTGAAGTACAATATCAAACAAACACTGTGCTATAATTTAAACGCATAGTGAGTTTATGATAGAAAACAATTTATTACATATATTGATCACATTCAAACAATGTGGAACATTATCTAAAACTGCAGAAGAATTAAACATTTCTCAACCTGCATTATCTCGAAGCATGCAGAAACTAGAAGATGAAATGAATATTCCTCTTTTTATTCGTGGAAAAAATTCATTAAAGTTAAATGAAAATGGAGAATTGTTAGTGTTAGAAGCGAAGAAACTTTTAGATAATCAAACTAGAGTTATTGAAAAAGTTCGTCAATTTGATGCATCTAATCGAAATATCAAGATTGGTTATAGCGCACCTGGTCCAAAGTTAATTTATGAGTCCATCATCCAATCTATTTATCCAAATTCTAATATTTCTTGGAATCTAAATTTTAATGAACAAGAATTAATTCATCAATTAAAAGAACATGTATATGATTTTATCTTTATTGAACAACAAAATATTCCTTCTTCTTTTTATTCCAAACTTTGTTTAAAAGAACATTTAAAAATTTGTGTATTGCCTTCAAATCCATTCGCGCAAAACAAATCCGTCACTTTCAAAGAAATTGATGGGCAAACTTTTTTGCAGTTGTCATCTATTGGTGTTTGGTCTAATTTTGTAAAAAATAAACTTTCCAAATCTCGTATCATCAAACAAGACAACCGTGAAGATTTAACAACACTCATCAACAATAGTCCGTTTTCTTGTTTTGTCACAAACTTAACAAATCTTGATACTATCAAAAAATACACAGATAGAATCATCATTCCTATTTCAGATAAAGATGCAACAAAAAACTTCTTATTTGTTACAACAAATAAGAAGCGCTTTATAAATCTAATACAAAAAATCAATGATACAAAAAATCTTTAATCTTTTGGCATTTGTTTGAAATTCCCTCGAATTTCTTTTGTACGCAGACAATTAATAAATGCGTTTGGATCTATCGCTAATATGTTTGCGATAATTGCTTTTTCACTACTTTCATGAATAACAGAATAAATCATCTTTCTTTCATCATTTTTATAAGCACCTTCCCCTTGTAGGATTGTTGCACCATGTTGTGTAATCGCATGAATCATTTCTGAAATTTCATCTACTTTGTTTGTGATAATAAATAAAGTCACTTGAGAATAGCTTCGATACAACAAATGAATCGTTTGTGTAGAAACATATTGATAAATAATAGAATATAATGCTTTATCCCAACCAAACAAAATACCTGCTGTTAATAAAATAATTGCGTTTAATCCAAGTGTTAAGTTAAATCCATCAATTCCATAATTCTCTGATAAAAAGATCGATATAAAATCTGTACCACCCGTTGTTGCATCAACCTTTAAACATAACGCAATCGCTAAACCATTCAACATTCCACCAAACACACTAATCAACAAGATATCTGAAGTTAATGTATATTGTGGAATGATATCTACTAACACGCTATTCAACAGAATCATAACCAGCGAAAAGATCGTAAAGTTCTTTCCAATATATTTAAATCCAATATAAACAGGTATGGAATTCCAAAATATATTAATAAATGTATATGGTGCTTCAATCTGAAAGAATTCTCTTAAAATTGCTTGTGTTAGAATTGTTAATCCATTTGCCCCACCAGGATACAACCCTGCATTTCTAACCATGATCTTAATATTTAAAGACATGATAATCGCAGCGATCACAACTACGATTGGTCTTAAAAACTGCTTCCTTCTTTGTTCCTTAAATGTCATATATCCCTCTATGCCTGAAATATTGTACAGCTACTTCAACAAATTAAAAAGTGGATTTTAACCCACTTCTTCAATCATCAAATCCAACAATTGGAATTTTTGTTGTATCTTCCCTTTTCGGAAACTCAACATCAACAATTCTCGAAATTTCTACAGTATCTCTCAACAATCCGTTGATTAATACCATTTGTGCAGGCATTGTTTCTCCTCGAAAGTCTTCAGGATTTCCTATATATCCTGCGTGCACCGATCCATCATCCAATGTTACTTGGATAAATTTCTGAATCAACGCTTTAATCAATTCGCTGTGACTTCTTTCCATACTCACACTTGAATTCCTGCGCCCAACTCTTGCAGCGTCCCCTTTCCTTTTGGTTCTATTCCATTGAGAATCACACTTGGATTCTTTCTTTGAATATATGCAATAAATCTCTCTGCTTCTTCTTTTGAAAGTGCAGTCATGTTTACTTGTTTATCATGTAACTTTAAATGAATACAAGTTTTTCCTTTTTTATCAGAATCAATATTCACTTCTTGAATGTCTTTAGATACGACTTCTTGTATTTCTAAATCTTTACAACAAAGAATTCTATTTTCTAATACCCATGAACGATCAACTACACCGCCTCGTTCATATTCTTGGATATTTTGAATGTCTTTTAGTTGTTTTGATACTTTCAATTTATCTTTATAGTAGAAGAATAGTACTACCGCTAGCAACGCAGCTAATACCATCATCATATATTTAAAAACAACTAATTTTTTTCTTGTTTCAATGAATGCTACTGTAAATATCAACAGCGGAATTCCAAACATGAAATATACGTATTTCATGCTTACAAGACTGTAATAAAATTTCTTTATCATGTATTTATTCTAACACAAAACAACGACTTATTCTTTCCATTTTTGAAAAGCATTATCTTTAATATTATGTGCTATAAATTAGTGAAATTAATTATTTATTATTCCACAATTAATTGACTTAATATTTGTTCAAAGTTGAATTTTTGTACATTGACAGTCTAAATTTGATTTGCTAGTATATTTCCAACAACTCCCTCAGGCCTCTGTGATATGCACATGCACACTTGAGGGCGTTTTGCTTATAAGGAGTTTGTTTATGACAGACAAAAACTTCAAAACAATTGATGAACAAATTGAAATTCTTCGTTCAAGAGGTCTTACAATCGAAGATGAAAAAGATGCTAAAGTTTTTCTTCTTCAGAATAACTACTATCGAATCAGTGGTTATTCCCTTACTTTACGAAAAAACGATGTTTTTGTAAATTCTGCCACTTTTCAAAATATTAAAGATATCTATCATTTCGACCAAGAGTTCCGTCATATTATTCTTCGCCATATCGAAACTATTGAGGTACAAATAAAATCTATCTACTGCTATGAGTTCACTAAACTTCACGGTCCCATCGGTTATCTAAATCCTTCATACTTCTCCAACCAAACAAAACACAAAGAAATTATCAATAAGGCTAATCAATTAAAGAAACAGCGCTTACCACACGAAGCATACCTTAAACATTATATTAACGACTTACACCAACAAATTCCACTTTGGGCCTTTGTTGACTTGCTAACGATTTCTGACATTTCATTCTTATATGCGATTTCAGAACAATCGCTCAAAGAAACAATTGCTCATCATTTCATGCTCACTATGAACCGTGGTCCAAAAATTCTAGGGCAATATCTGCACAGTATGACAATCATACGAAATCTATGTGCACATGGAAGTCGCATTTATAATCGTTTATTTGAACAAAAACCATCTCTCAACAAGAAAGAACAAAAATTACTGATTCATCGAGAAGATGGTACTATTGATAATGCTCATTTCTTCGGATTCTTTTTAATTATGAAGAGACTTCTACCAAATAACGATTTCATAGAAATGAAAAATTCCATAATGAAACTTTCTCAGAAATATCCTTTTGTACGTCTTGATTATTATGGATTTCCAAAAAACTGGAATGCAAATCTCTAATTACTAAATACTAAAATTTAAGAAATTTCCAGTTCAAGTCTTTTTGTGTTTTCGCTTTTGTTTTGAAACAAAACAACGACTTATTCTTTCCATTTTCCAAAAGCGTACTATAATAAATCGCG
>CAVLCI010000111.1:0-4986 GCA_963661415.1 Bifidobacteriaceae bacterium
AATCTTCTTTTCTTTCTACTTCAAAACAATCAAACGCATCTAATTCACATAACTTATTAACGATGTTTTCTACATTTCCTTGTTTCAAATCACAAATAGATCCATCTACGTAATTCGCACCTTTTCTAGAAAAATATATAATTAATTTTTTCATCATAAGTCCTCCTACAAAAAGTATATGATTTTATTCTTTTTGAATAAATCGTATTTTTGAATGAATTTTATTAGAAATATGAATTCGTTTACATTTTTCATGAAATTATCACAACAAACAATCACTTTTTGATTGATTCTATTTTTTTATATGTCTACAATAAACTCATGAAAAAGTTAGGTATATCGGTATATCCGGAACATAGCACATACGACGAAGTATTTGCTTACATGAAAAAAGCTGGAGAACTCGGCTATAAGAGGGTTTTTACATGTTTCCTATCAGTAAAGGAGTCTAAAGAGGAACTCGTTAAAAACTTTTCAAAGTTCTGTAAAGTCGCTCATGAATGTGGTTTGACTGTTAGTGCAGATACAAACCCTGAAGTATTCAAACATATTGGTGCTACACCATATGATTTATCTGTATTCAATGAAATTGGATTAGACATCATTCGTTTAGATGGTCATTTCTCATCTCAAGAAGATGCCGCAATCACAAGAAATCCTTATGGAATTATGATTGAATACAACGCATCAGGTGTCATTGCGTATGACAATTTGATTGAAACAGGTGCAGATCAAGAAAGTATGTGTTTCTGTTCTAATTTCTTTCCACAAAGACATACTGGAATGGGATTACAAAGATACATGGAATTAACATCAAGATATAAGAATGCTGGATTTAGAGTTGCTTCATTTGTATCTTCTAATGAAAAGAATACATTTGGTCCATGGCCTGTATTTGATGGATTACCAACATTAGAAATGCATAGAGATCTTCCAATTGACCTTCAATTGAGACATCTTATCGCAATCAATGATTGCCAAGATATTTTGATTGGTAATGCATATGCATCTGATGAAGAATTAAAGTTATTAGCTGATACAGATCTTACAAAGATTACAATGCGTGCAACTTTAGTTGATGATGTTACTGACATTGAAAAAGAAATCGTATATTGGGATAAACATAACCAACGTGGTGATTGTAATGAAAACATTTTAAGAAGTTCTATGCCAAGAATGATTTTCAAAGGAAAATCTATTCCTGCTAGAAGTGAAACTGGTTTTACAGCACATCGTGGTGACTTGTTGATCGTAAATGACAATCTAGAACATTATCGTGGAGAACTTTGGGTCGTATGTCATGATATTGAAGTATCCAATGAATACAATCTAGTTGGTAAATTAGATGAACATGAAGATATTCTATTAGACTTTGTAGGATACGATCATCCATTTGGAATCATTTAAGAAAGCTTCATTATGAAGCTTTTTTTATGTCTCATTTTCCGTTAAAATAATTTCATGAAAACATGTGGAATCATCTGTGAATACAATCCATTTCATAATGGACACAAATATCAAATCGAACAAGCAAAGAAACAAACAAATGCAGATATTATGATTGCGGTAATGTCTTCTCATTTTACACAAAGAGGAGAACCTGCATGTATTGATAAATGGAAAAGAGCAGAAGCAGCAGTACAAAATGGAATCGATGTTGTCATTGAACTTCCATTCCTTTATAGTACACAAGCAGCATCACAATTCGCACAAGGTGGTGTAGAACTATTAAAAATGTGTGATGTAGATTATATTTCTTTTGGAAGTGAATGTGGAAACCTAGAGAATTTATTAGAGATCGCGGATACTCCAGTGAATCTCAATCATATTCGAGAAATCATGGATACTGGTGTATCTTTTCCAAAAGCGTATTCTTTATTAACGAGTCAAATGGAACCAAATGATATCTTAGCTGTTTGTTATCTTAAGGCAATTCAAAATACAAATATCAAGCCTGTTTTAATTCAAAGAAATACAGGTTATTTTGATGAGAATATTCAACCAATTTCAAGTGCATATGCCATTCGTAACGCACTTATGAATCATGAATCTATTACTTCTTCTACACCAATGGAAGAAACATTACATACATCAACTCTAGTAACTTTGGATCAATTCTATCCTTATATTCGAACATATCTTTTAATGACACCTTCTACAACACTATCCAAAATATTTCTCATAACAGAAGGCATTGAAAATCATTTAAAAAAGTGTGCGGAAATCTCAAAAACATATCAAGAATTTTTAGATAACGCAACAACATACCGTTATACCTCTTCTAAAATCAGAAGATGTTTAGTACAAATCATGATGCAAAATACAAAAGAAGATGTAAAAAAACTAGGAAAACCATCTTATCTACGTGTATTAGCATTCAATCAAAATGGAAGACAATGGTTACATGAAAAACGAAAATCAGATTATATCATCGCCTCTAAATTCGCAGATATTCCAAAAGATTGGCGCGAACTAGAATTCAAGGCAACACAACTCTATACAAGTGTTTTAAATGAACAAGAAAGAAACAGAATCTTAGATTTAGAAATCAAAGGAGCTCATTATGACAATCATTAGTACAATGCTTGGTGACATCACAAAAGTCACGAAATTCGACGCAATCGTCAATGCCGCAAACAACTCACTATTAGGTGGAGGTGGCGTAGATGGCGCAATCCATAGAGCAGCAGGACCACAACTATTAGAAGAATGTAAAACACTCAATGGTTGTAAAACAGGAGAGGCAAAGATAACTTCTGCCTACGAGTTACCATGCGAATATATCATTCATACAGTTGGCCCAATTTATCATAATGATGAAACAGACGCAAAATTACTGCATGATTGTTATATCAATTCTTTGCATCTCGCAAGCATCAATGGCATTCATACGATTGCCTTCCCATCCATTTCAACAGGTGTTTATGGATACCCAGTTGATAAAGCAGCTGAAGTCGCAGTTAAAGCAGTCAAAGAATTTATTGAACAAATTGATTGTTTTGAAGAAATCGTTTGGGTATGTTTTGATAAACAAACAAAAGACGCATATGATTCAGCCATCAAATCATTTTAGGAGAAATATATGATTTATCCATCATTTTTAAAACAAGGATCTACGATTGGAATATGTGCACCTAGTGCAGGTGTTGGTAGAAAACTAGAAAGTTTTGATTTATCCATTGAAACACTCAAAAAACAAGGCTATTCCATAAAAGAAACAGAACATGTACGTGTCAATGACACAAGAGGTGGTTCTGCCTTACAAAGAGGAGAAGAACTCAATCAATTATTCTTAGACAAAGATGTTGATTTTGTGATGTGTGCAGCAGGTGGAGACTTCTTAAATGAAATGCTTCCATATATTTCATTTGAAACATTAAAGAAACATCCAAAATTCATCATGGGAGCATCTGATCCAACAAGTATTCTTTATCCATATACAACACTCTGTGATGTCGCAACGATCTATGGTTGTAATGCAGGTTCCTATGATTTAAGACCATTACCAAAACACTTAAAAAATAACCTACAAATCATTCAAGGAAATCTCATCGAACAAAAAAGCTTTTCAAAATATCAAAGTGAAAAACCTTGGGAAGTAGATGATTATCATCCAACAACAAAAGTCACCTATAAAGCAACCATTGATGAATTAAATGTCACCGGTAGATGTATTGGTGGTTGTATTGATGGATTAAAAGATATCATTGGAACACCATTTGATGGTACAAAACAATTCATTCAAAGATATAAAGAAGATGGTTTGATTTGGTATTTCGATAATTTCGCACTCAGTGCAGAAAATCTATATCGCACTTTGATTCAAATGAAATACGCTGGTTGGTTTGATTACGCTAAAGCAATCATCGTAGGTAGAACACTCATTGAATCCTCAGAAACAGGTATGAGTTATGATGAAGCTTTGCAAAAAATCACACCAGATGTCCCACTCATCTATCAAGCAGATATTGGACATACTTCTCCATCTATGACAATGATCAATGGTGCTATCTTACATTTCACTTACAACAACCATAAAGCGTCCTTCAAATTTGAATGCAAATAAAAAGTTATGCCACTTCGCATAACTTTTATTCATTTCCAGCTACTAATAATGAGGAGATTACTTTCTTTATCCAAAAAACAAAAAGAGTTACAAAAATGCAACTCAATCTGCTCTAAACTTCTCCATTTCTTCATCAGTTAATGGTCTTCCAAGTCTACGTGCTTCTAATGTAGCTTCTCGGATTTTGTATCTAGGAGACGGTTTAGAAGGCGGAACAAATAAATCAACTTCCTCAATCGTCTCTAACTTCTCATTATTTCCTAAAATACCTGAAGAATTACTGAACAAACGTTCAAATGTAAATGGTTCTTTTCTTTCACCAATAATCATTCTTTTCCCTCCTTAAAGTACTTTTTAACTAGTTCGCTTGCAGGAATTGTAGTTATTACCATTTTTCTACCCGCATCTCCAATTGAAACAGCACCTAATTCTTTTTGATAGTGTTCAACGAGATTTGTTTTCGCAATGAAAGTCACATAACCATCGTTTCCTACATCGAAACTTTCTTTGCAAGTAATCGCAAACAAATGACCACCAACTCCTTTATATCTATTATCGATACGATTATGTGGTGCTGACTCAACAAGCGCTGCTTCCGTAAAATAATTTTCTCTATCATGCCTAAAAGCAAGTGAACTGCCCCGACTTAATACTTCGTATTTGAAATCAGTGCTTCCTGCTTCAACCATCGTTGCACTGATTACGATATTCGTAATCAATGTCTTACACAATGTCCACAGGCGTATTAGTTTGGGCTATTCCATCCCTACTTGTTTTTATCTTATTTAGGCTACATCATATGATGTATTTAGTATTCTTAGACCTTCATGCAAGATATTGATTGCAGCGTTTTGGTCTCTATCAAAATCTAGACCACATTCACACTTTATTCTTCTTACTGTTAGGTCTTTCATCTCTGG
>CAVLCI010000112.1:0-4974 GCA_963661415.1 Bifidobacteriaceae bacterium
TCTTCCATATAGCCCCCTATATTTGTTGACTTAATTATTATATCTTTGTGATATTATTGTCAATATGTAACAATTAAGTAAGAAAATAAGGATAAATTAAATCCTATCCGATTGTTATTGATTGCATTCTTCAAATAATTAGCACTAATTTTTAATACTTGGAATTTATTCACAAGAATCTATCTTTATGATAACAAGTGTGGAGGTATCAAACATGGATAAAATCGATGCTTTATCATTATTACGAAAAGAGAAGTTGATTAGTGTTGTAAGAATTGACAGTAATCAAACAGAAAAAGTTATTGATGCAATTATTGATGGAGGTGTGAAATTCATTGAAATTACATTAACAATGGATAATGCATTTACTATTCTTAGTAATGTCGCAAAGAAATATAAGAATACAGATGTAGTTATCGGTGCAGGAACAGTCATTGATATTGTTAGTGCAAGACTTGCCATATCTAATGGTGCTGAATTCATTGTCGCTCCTACATTCAATAAAGATATTGCTGAATTATGTAATCTATATCGTATTCCTTATATTCCAGGCATACATAATCCTAACGATATTCAAGAAGCTTTAAAAGCAGGTTGTGATGTACTAAAACTATTCCCAGCAAGTACTCTTGCTCCATTTGTGATAAAAGAATTTAAAGGACCTTTCCCACAAGCTAGATTTATTATCAGTGGTAAAGTGAATGAATCAAATGCAAATGAGTGGTTACAAAAAGGTGCTGATGCTGTTTGCTTAGGTTCTGTATTAACAAATGAAGAAAAGAATGGCTTAGATCAAGTTACTAAAAAATCTAGTGAATTTGTATCTTTAGTTAAATAAATGAAGAAATATTTATTTTATTCTGTTACTACTGAAAACAGTAAAACAACATTAGTAACAAATACATTACTAACTTATATTGTTGATATATTAGGAGCTATTGGCTTAATATCTTGTATTAACAACAACTTGTACATTGCTATACCAGTATTTATAGTTGTTATTACATTAATGAGTATTAAATATACAACTTATTGGAATTTATTTAAGGAATTAAAATTGGATAAAAAGAAATATACAACGATTGGTTCTAAATTTTCTTTTTCAAATCCTTTATCTTATGAAATCTATAGTGATAAACAATGATGAAAATAAATGATCGTATTATAAAAGAAATCGATTTAATTAGTAAATCGGATATATATGTAACTTATGATGAAATATCAAATCTTTTTGGTGTTTCCAAAGCTACAATTCGATTAGATATTAATGAAATACGAGATTTAATTAAAGAATACGATTTAGAACTAGATATCAAAAGAGGTACTGGGTTAAAGATTAAAGGATCAGCTCAAAATATTTCTAAGCTCAATCAAGAATTATCTAAGAATAAAAATCATCTAGATGAAATTTCTAAACAAACATTGTTATATCTAGCTAAAAACATTAATAAGTACACAACAATTAAAGATATTAGCCAAAAATTATGTATTAGTGAATCATCTATTAGTAAGCGATTAAAATCCATCAATTCTTTCTTACAAAAATATAATGCAGAAGTATTAAGCATTAAAAATAAAGGAATTGTATTAACTGGTGAAGAAAATGGATTAAGAAAATTATTAATTGATTACACCATCAATCACATTCCTGAAGAACCATTACAAAAGAAAGAAGATACAGCATCACAAATACTCAATGTATTAAAAATAGATGCTAACGAGATATTTAAAGCAATTGAAGAAGCGCAAAACTTCTTAAAGATTAAATTAAGTGATGAGTCATTTAATACCCTAGCAATACATATCGCTATCGCAATTGTAAGAATACGTAAAGGACAAACAGCCGCCGTACCACTGCAATCAGACAAAGTTAAATTCAAAGAAGAATATGATGCAGCACTAATGATTGCAAGTCATATCAATAAAGCTTATGACATTCAAATGGATGAAAATGAGATTTATTACTTATTCTTGCATCTAATGTCTATTCATATCTTAAAAAGTGATACTGTAGCTAGTCCTGATGAAAACGATATAAAAGCGAATAACATTTGTAATAGTATTATTCATTTAATTGAAAATATTAAACAAGCTACTATTGAGCAGAAATACATTAACAATCTGTTATTACATTTGCATCCAATGATTAATCGTTTGGAATATGGAATGGAACTTAAAAATCCATTACTAGATGAAATCAAAGCGAAATACCCTGAAAGCTATGGTATTGCATGGATGTGTAATCAAATCTTTATTCGTGAATGTCATAAACCAATCAGCGAGAATGAAGCAGGTTACTTATCTATTCATATACAAACAATGTTGGAATCTATTCAAACAAAAATAAATGCTGTTGTTGTTTGTTCCTCTGGTATAGGTATTAGTCAATTACTTGCAACACAGATAGAACAGAATTTTAACAATATCAACATTATTGATGTTTGTGGTTTAGACCAATTCAACAAAACAAAATACGATAACTTACAACTTGTTATTTCTTCAATGAATATAGATACAAATTATCCACTCATTATTGTTTCACCAATATTAAATACACAAAACATTAATGAGTTATCTGATTTTTTATCTAATCATAAATTTGAAGAAAAAAAGAAATTAGAAATCTTTGGAAGACTACATAGAAGATTTGATAGTAAGAAAGACTTAATTGATTTTGTCGGAAAAGATTTGATGAGTAAAGGAATTGTCACAAACAACTTTATTGAAAGTGTACTAAATAGAGAAGCGATTGATTCTACTGAAATCGGTATGGGAATAGCTTTACCACATGCTGATTTATCGACCATATTAAAACCGATGTTCTACATTGTTACCTTAGTAGAACCTATCAAATGGAATGAAGAAGATGTTGATTTAGTCGCATTTCCATTAGTTAATGAAGCAAATAAATTATGGGAAATGCCTCAATTAAATCAAATTTATAGAAAGTTACTCAATAAACAAATACGTGATGAAATCGTTAAAGAAGACGACATAAGAAAAATAGAAAGGTTGATTAAATAATGGATATAAAAGAATTATTAAATCAAGATTGCATCGTAATTCATAGTGATTTAAAAACAAAAAAAGAAGTATTCGAAAATCTATCTCACTTACTAGCAACAGTTGGAAATGTAAGTGATGAAAAAGATTATGTTGATGCATTAATGTATCGTGAAACATTAAGTGAAACAGGACTAGGAATGGGAATTGCTATACCACATGGCAAATCAAGTAGTGTCAAAAAAGCAAGTATTGCCTTCATGACATTATCTACACCAATTTCTGATTGGCCAAGTTTAGATGATCAACCAATTGATGTAGTCTTCCAATTAGCTATACCTGATGATAGTAACGATTTACATATCCGTATGCTTAGTGAATTAGCTAGAAAACTAATACATGAAGATGTAGTTACCGCGTTAAGAAATGCTACAACGCCTGAAGACGTTTATAAAGCATTGCTATAAAAGAAAGGAGAGAAAATTATGTATATTTGCGCAGTTTGTGCATGCACAATGGGGGTTGCTCATACATTTATCGCAAAAGATAAACTAGTAGAAGCAGCTACTCGTCTAGGACATGAAATTAAATGTGAAACTCAAGGAAGTGTTGGAATCGAATGTCGCATTACTGATGAAGATCTAAAAAAATGCGATGTTGTGATTATCGCTTCTGACATCAACATTAACGAAGCAGATAGATTTAAAGGTCACCCAACAGTAAAAGTACCTGTTACAGTGGCAATTAAACAACCTGAACAATTAATCAACAAAATTGAAGCTCAATTAAAAAAATAGGAGGGATATTATATGAGCAAACAATCTACATGGTCAAAGTTATCTAAACACATGATGACTGGCGTATCTTACATGATACCAGTAATTGCTATGGGAGGTATTCTACAAGCAATTGGTGTTATGATTGGAGGAACAACAGTAGGAAGCGCTGAGGGGACATTCGCATATTTATTGTATAATGGTGGATCACTTGCAATGTCAATGGTAGTTCCAGTACTAGCTGCATTTATCGCATTCTCTATTTGCGATAGACCTGGTATTGCTCCTGGATTATTAGTTGGTTTACTAGCAACTGATATGAAGACAGGATTTATTGGTGGTATTATCGGAGGTTACTTAGTTGGTTACTTCTGCTTAGCTGTAAAGAAAGTTAAAGTACCAAGCTTTATGACAAGCATTATGCCATTACTAGTTATTCCATTCTTAGGTGGTTTATTCTCAATCGTATTAATGCGTTTAATCATTGGTCCAATTCTTGCTGGATTCCAAACAACAATGATTGCTGCTTTCCAATCTATGGGAACAGGTTCTAAATTCTTATTCGGTGCTATTCTTGGTGCATTAGTTGGTATTGATATGGCTGGTCCTATCGGTAAAATTGGTACTACTGTAGCAAATGGTTTAATGGCTGATGGTATTTTTGAACCAGAAGGTGCCAAAGTATGTTGCTGTATGGTTGCTCCATTAGCATTAGGTATTTCTAGTATGTTTGTAAGTAAACACAAATATAACACACAAGAACAAGCTGCAGGATCTTCAGCAATTATGTTAGGTCTATTCCAAGTTACTGAAGGTGGCTTACCATTCTTACTATCTGACCCTGTACACGTAATTCCTTGTACTGCAATCGGCAGTGCTGTAGCTGGTGGTTTAGCAATGGTATTTGGTGTTACTTCCCCTGTAACAATGGGTGGTATTGCCGCAATGCCAGTTATGGGTAACATTCCTGGTGCATTAATCTCTATCGCTGCTGGTGTTGTTGTAACAGTTGTTCTTCTAGCTATCTTCAAGAAAGAAGTAAAAGAAGAAGTAGGCGATGCTAGTGATGATGAACTAGATATTAAGATTGAACTATAATAATTGAATTATCTTTAACTCAAGTATGAAAACTCTATAACTCATACTTGAGTTTTTATTATGTCTTTTTATTCTTCACTTCCTGTAATAAAATGAT
>CAVLCI010000113.1:0-4892 GCA_963661415.1 Bifidobacteriaceae bacterium
GAAATGAGTTATTGATACTTCTTTTCTTTTTAGTTATACAAATCTTACAAAGTTAAGGATATAAATAATAATTCCATGTTCGCGTAAACGCTTACATAAAATCGTGAGAATTATGCTAAAATGGATGCAGAGGGGAATATGAATACAGTTGTTTCATTACTTTTGTTAATTGTTTGTAGTACATTAAAAAATACTTCAGAATATGTGATTGCGAATTTTCTTTTAGAAAATTTGTATCATATTTGTGATATTTCTAGAGCTGATGTTTGTGAAAAAACTGGTATATCTAATCGAACATTAACTGCTTTTTGTGTGGAATTAGGATTTAAAAAATACTCAGATTTAAAACTAGCACTGATTAAAACGATAGATATACGCAAGCTTCAAATGAAAGTGCATATTAATAATATGAATGCAAAATTATTGTTAGATGCTATTAGAGCATTAGCAAATGATGATTTTGATGAACAACAATTTGAAAAGACTGTTTCATCTATTAATACAAGTATTCATGATTCAAATAGAGTAATTATCGTTGGTGCAGTATATCCAGAAATGTTATCTCTGCATTATATGGAAGATATGTTGATGATGGGGAAATACATCTCATCTTCTCCGGTTAATACATCGATTCAAACTGTAGGAGGGGATACTCTTGTATTGATGATTTCTTTTACAGGTAGAGTATATATAGAACATTACGATGAAATCATGAAACTCAAAGATAATAATGTAACGATTGTTGGTGTAGGTAATCCACATAGTGTGCCATATCAAATACATTTGAATAGATTTTTAGAATTGCCATTCAAAGGGGACACAGAAATTGAAAATGCATGTATACCACTGGTACTTCAATATATGAAACTTCGTTATTTTGAAACATATGGAGATGATAGAAATGTCGGTCTATGAACATTTACTTAAAATAGTTGAGGATACGTCTTTTTCTAGTGCAAATAATAAAATAGCGGAGTTTCTTTTATTGCATTATGAAAATATTCCACAATTAACAGTGAAAGAAATTGCAAATGGAGCATATGTCTCAAAAGGTACTGTTTCAAAATTTTTCTTGATTATGTCTTCAACTGGAAATTTTGATTGTTTTCAGAAAGCGTGGGAAACAGAAAGTTCAAATCATAAAATCTATTTGAAAAGGAGTGAAGAAATCTTTTTGAATAGAAAGAAAAAATATAATAAAGAGATAATAAATACAGATCATTTGAAGCTGTTAAAAGAAAGAATTCTTTCATCTAAAAAGATCATTTTATTTACGAAATTGGAATTTGAGGGCGTGTCCAAAGATTTTTGTAGAAGATTATTATTAGGATTTGGAATTGTCGCTAAAACAGCAATATATGCATATGATGAATCAATGATAGATGAGGTATCTTCTTTATCTGAAGATGATTTGCTCCTGTTTGTGGATGCAGATTGTTCGTTTTATGAACATACGATGCATATGACGTATGAATTTGATATTGCACGTTTAATATCAAATACAAAAGCTTCTTCTGTAGTCGTTACACAAAGAACTTCAAATGTCGGATCAGAACTTTTATTTGAAGAAATAATTATCAGTGAGCCATCTGACAATTATTCAGAAATGGATATTTATAAAAATCTATATACAGAAATTTTAGTGTCATTGAATGAATAGATGCAAATGTGAGCATGAGTTTCCAACTTGGAAACTCATGTCCTTTTTTGTTCGGAATAAGAGAATCAAAAGATGTATAGTCTTTATATAAGAAAGCGGTTACATTTGTAAATGCTTTTAAAAATATATGTTGATTCAATGCACCTTGGATTAACAAAATCTTCGAAACACATAAGTGTGGATCATTGGAAATAGAAAGACGAATAATGAATCTATTTCTTTTTATCAAACCAAGAAAGGAAAATTAAAATGGGAATGATTAAAAAGGGCATACTAGCTCTCACGAGTACTGTTATGGCATTGGGTGTTGCGACAGTACCTGTATTTGCGACTGAAGATTCTACAAATCAAATTGATGAAGAATCTAATGGAACAGTACAACCAGTTGAGGATCAAACAACTGGAAAGGAAGCAGAAAAAAATAACAGTGAACAAAACAATCAGTTAAATGGAGATGATGACATTTCACTACAATCTGATGGTGGACCAACTTCTGAAGAGTTTTGGAAGGAATTAAATGACAATGGTTCTGTTGAACTAGGAAAGTATAAAGTTGAAAAAATAAAAGATAATGTTTATCACATGGATGAATCAACATCAGCTCTTCCTGGTGGAGCAACAGATGATGATGGAAATATGAACAATCCATCTTCCATTTACTTTGTTGAAAGAGAAGATTCTGTTTTGATGGTCGATTTAGGAAATCCTGCAGGAGATTCTAAATGGGATGCAAAAACTATTGTTAATTACATGGTTGGCAATAAAACTTTAACGATTGCTGTAACACATAGTCATGGAGATCATACAGGTCTAGGATTAAGTGAAGAAGTATTTAACGGTGTAAATGTGGATAAAGTTTATATTGGTAGCCCTGATAAAGAGGCAGCAAGTGAAGCACTTTCACAATTTTCTGACAAGATTGAAGTCTTAGAGGATAATTCAACTTTTAAAGTAAGTGAAACAACTTACACGGTAAATATTGTGAATGCACATACTGAAGGATCTTTGATGATCGAAGATCTAGATGATGAAGTTTTATTTACAGGTGATACTTTTGGCTCAGGATTTGTATGGCTATTCTGGGATACAAATAATGCGAATCCAATTGCTTCATTAAAATCTGGTGTTTCTGAAGCTCAGACTTCTCTTAAGAAAATGACATCTCCAACAATTCTTGCTGGTCATAGATGGCAACAATTCTGGGAAGAAAATGCACAAAGACCTGGTGAAATGAGTATTCAATATTTCAATGATATGGCTCAAGTAATTACTGGATTAAGTGATGGAACTACAGTATCTAGTGATTATGAAGCAGGAACATTTAAAGGTATCGAACTTTCTTCTAATGGTGCAAAAGCAAAGATTGATACGACACAAGCTTATGTAGATACATATTTAAGTACTTTAAATGCAATGGATGAAGCTTATGTTTATAGTGCAACAAATAAATTAGGTATTGAAACTGTTAATAATACAGCAGCAGCTGCAATTGTTGTATATCCTGATGGAAAATTAACAGATGAAGAAGCTAAGAAATATTTAGATGACACAGGTATGACAGAATATGCCAATACACATGCATCTACCGTTTATGTAGCTCGTCCAAGTGGTGAGGAATTTACTGCAGAAGATGTTGAGGGATTTAAAAAAATTGTAGGAAAGATTGCAGTTTCTGAAAACTTCAAACTTGTTGGTATTGGAAATGGTGCAACATTTATCAACGAGAATTTATCTCAATATATGAACTTCGTTTCTGGACTAGCATTAATCAATCCTGAAACAACAATTACTAGAGCAACAACTACATTAAGTGCATCTGTTCCTACATATATATCAGGTGATACTTCTGTAGCAAATGCATACATAAAAGCAAATAGTGCTGAAAAGACAAGTTCTGAAGGAACAGTTACAACATATGTAAATCCTGACAGTAGATTTGAAATTGTAGTAACTGATAGTTCTACAAAGTCTGCAGTTGATGCATATAAAGCAGCATGGGATTCTGTATTATGCAAATTTGGAAGAATCGGTAATTACATCGAAGGAGATGGTGTTGGAACATGGTATTCAAGACCTTTGATTAGTGGAGATGAAGAAGCAGATTCTGCTAGAAAATATCAATATTTTGATTGTGTAGATAGTATTACAAATATGACACGTACTATCTATACAGAAGATTTAGATGGTGATGGTGTTAAATCTTTATGGTATGTATACGTTCCAGAAGAAGTTAAAAACGCAAAAGGAACTGTTCCAGTTGTATTCTTAATGCATGGAAATACAAACGATCCAAGAACACAATATGATACTTCTGGATGGGCATCAATTGCTTCTAGAGAAGGTATTATCTTAGTTTGTCCTGAATGGCAAGGTCATACATATCAAGGATATACATATGATCCAATGACAAATGATACAAACTTCACAGCGAATTCAGATTTTATTACTGGATGCTATAAGAGAGTTATGGAAGATTTCCCTCAAATCGATCAATCTAGAGTTTATATTTCTGGTTTGTCTGCTGGATGTAGAAATACAACTAATAATGGTTTAGTTAATACAAAATACTTCGCTGCAGGTGCAGGGCAATCTGGTCCATTCAAAAATAATGAAGAAGGATTAGCTAACTTAAAGACTGGCGTTGCTGCTAATAAAGATACTTATGATTTCCCAATTATCTATTTTGCAGGTGATAAGGACGAGTATTTAAGAGATTGGGATCAACTTGAAAGTTCAGGTGGTCTTGAAATGGCTCAATTATATGCAGAATTAAATGATATGGAAATTCCTGATGGTAAAGATGAAGAAAATAAAGATCTTTATGGTGTAGATTGGGACGAGACATATATAATCGATGCGGATGAAGAAGGTATTGCTAAGATTAAAGGTGGCGTTATTACTTCCGATAATGGTGTTGAAATTTCTATGAATCGTATCTATGGTTGGGGACATTGGAATTATGCTCCTGATGCAGAATTGATGTGGGAATTCATGTCTAAATATTCAAGAGATACAGAAACAGGAGAAACATATCGTGACGATTATGTTTATGGCACACAAAAACTATTCGTTGTTGGCGATGATTGGGGCCCAGCAGTAAATAAGACAATCTTAACTCTTGATAAAGAAGTTGAAGCTTCAAGCTTAAAGGCTGGAAATTTCTCAGTTACTGAAGTGAAAGAAAATACAGATTGGGTTACTAATGTTGGTGAAGTTATTGAATCTACAACTG
>CAVLCI010000114.1:0-4854 GCA_963661415.1 Bifidobacteriaceae bacterium
AGGCTAGTCAACAAAGGCTTTTACAAGCCCCCACTTCAAGAAATCTTTAGATTTCTAAGTGGTGGGTTGTTGACAAAATTAACCTTTCTGTCCGTAATGATTTAATGCGAAATCGCGCATCCAATCAACATTATCTTTTTGAATAGATACTGGTGTTCCAATCGATAAAGCATGATAGTAGATTTCAGCACTTGTTTCTAAGACTTTTGCGACTTTAAAACACTCTTTGATATCTTTTCCCACACAAACTGCACCATGATTGCTTAATAAAACTGCTTGTGAATTACCTAATGCATTACTAGCGTTATTTGCAAGTTCTATAGAACCTGGTAATGCGTATTCTGCACATTTCACTTCGTTTCCGATTGCTTGTGCCATTTCATCAGTAATGACTGGAATGGATTGATGTAAAACAGAAAATACAGTGGAAGATAAAGGGTGTGTATGTAATATTGCATTCACATCTTTGCGTTTTTGATAAATTAAGATGTGTAACATCTTTTCTACACTTGGTTTTCGAGTTCCTTCCAAGATATTTCCATGATTATCTAATACACAAATATCATCTTCATTGAGTGAATCATATGCCATACCACTTGGTGTTAAATAGATTTCATTTGTTTCGGGATTGCGTAAAGAAATGTTTCCCCATGTTTCGATGGTTAAATCTGTAGCAGACATTTGTATACCTGCTTCAATTAATTGTTTTTTATAGTTCATATTTCTATTTTAAATGTTTTTTATAAAAAGAGATATTCTAGATTAATGAAAATATTTTCAAAAACAAAATTGAAATATTTACAAAAATACATTTAAAGAATTGACGATGCATTTTTCAAATAGTATATTTGTTGCATACAAACCAATGATCAGGAGATCAAACATAGAAGGCAACTTCAAGAGAGTCGTGATGGTGGAAATCGACAGTGTAGCACTATGCAAATGGACCTGAGAGGGCTGGATGAAAACAGATGTGAGTACTTCCAGACGCAATGTCAGCGTTAAAGGACAGAAAATGTGATTGCATTTTCCAAGAAAGAGAGAAGATATTCTTCTAATTAAGGTGGTACCGCAGGCTTATATACGCTTGTCCTTAGCTGGACAGGCGTTTTTTGTTTCTATCACAGATGGAGAAAATGCAGAGATTATAAGGAGGGAAAATCACATGAAAAAATTTATTACTTTATCTTTAGCAGCCACAATGCTCGCTAGCATGGTTGGATGTTCTTCAACATCTACTGCAACTTCTACAACTTCTTCATCAAGTGGTAAAACTTACAAGATCGCAGTTGTAAAACAATTGGATCATGCATCTTTGGATGAAATCGCAAAAGCTATTACAGATGAATTAGACGCAATTAGTGAAAAAGAAGGTGTCACAATTGAATATGGTGATGTTTATTCTGGACAGAATGATCAAACAACTCTACAACAAATTGGAACACAAGTAGTCAATG
Source organism: Bifidobacteriaceae bacterium (assembly GCA_963661415.1). Classification (GTDB taxonomy): domain Bacteria; phylum Bacillota_I; class Bacilli_A; order Erysipelotrichales; family Erysipelotrichaceae; genus Bulleidia. The sequence continues at coordinate 1,458 of CAVLCI010000114.1, forward strand.
AAGGTGTAGATGCAATCATTCCAATTGCGACATTAGCAGCACAAACAATGACGGTTGCTTCAGATGGTGCAGTACCAGTTGTATATGCGGCAATTTCTGATCCAGAAGCTGCTGATTTAACAGATATTGATTATGTTACAGGTACATCAGATGCATTGAATACAGAACAAATCATGGAAATGATCTTAGCAGCAAATCCAGATACAAAAACGGTTGGTTTGTTATATTCAAAATCAGAAGCAAACTCTGAAAAACCAATTGAAGAGGCAAAGAAATATTTAGATGAAAAAGGTATTGCTTATGTTGAAACAACAGGTAATACAGATGATGAAGTCAAGCAAGCAGCCGCTTCTTTGATTGCTAGTAAAGTAGATGCAGTATTTACACCAACAGATAATGTTGTAATGGCTGCTGAACTTGCGATTGCTCCAGAATTTGCTGATGCAGGTATTCCACATTATACAGGTGCTGATTCTTTTGTTAGAAATGGTGCTTTTGCGACATGTGGTGTAAATTATACAGAACTAGGTAAAGAAACTGCTGATTTAGCTTATAAAGCAATTACAGAAGGTATTGAGGCAACTGGATACGCTGGAAGCTATGAAGTAATGCCTGGTGGAATTATCACAGTGAATTCTGAAACAAGTGAAAAAGTTGGTATCAAATCAAGTGTATTTGCAGATTTTGGAACAGTTTCAGAAGTTGAAACAACAGAAGATTAATGGAGGCATAAATGGTTTATATCATACAGACAGCTTTACAACTTGGATGTGTTTACTCTTTTGTAGCACTTGCGTTGTTTCTAAGCTATCGTGTACTTGATATCGCAGATCTTACAACGGATGGATGCTTTGTACTGGGAATGGCAGTGTCAGTTTCCTTATGTGCAAACGGGCATCCGTTTGTTGGCGTTTTGATGGGGATGGTATCTGGTGCGTTAGCTGGACTTGTTACGGCAATCTTACAAACAAGACTTGGAGTTCCTTCAATCTTAGCGGGAATCGTAACAAACACAGGATTATATACAGTGAATTTGATGGCAATGGGTTGGAGTTCTAATGTTTCGTTATTAAAGAATGACACGATCTTTTCATTGTTTAAACAAACAGGTATTGGTGGTTCTTGGAATACAATCATACTTGCAGCAACAATTTCTATTGTTGCGATGGTATTTATGAAATGGTTCTTATCCACACGATTAGGTTTATCGATTCGTGCAACAGGAGATAATCAAGATATGGTTGCGGCTTCTTCTATCAATCCGAATTTTACGATTACGATTGGACTTGTTGTTGCGAATATGTTCACTGGTTTATCCGGTGCTCTTGCAGGACAACTACAAAAAAGTGCTGATATTAATGCGGGAACAGGCATCGTAACGATAGGACTTGCGACTTTGATCATTGGAGAAACATTGATTCAAGGAAAGAAATCTATTGGTAGAAATATCATTGCATGTTTAATTGGAAATATTGTTTATCGTTGTATTTATGCATTTGTTTTACAAACGCATATTATTCCTGTAGAAGGATTAAAACTTATGACTGCTTTTGTGGTAGCACTTGCGATAGCTGCACCACATATAAAAGAAAATATGATCGTTATGCAACGTTCTAGAAGGGAGAGATATGTTAAAAATTGATTCTATTTCAAAAACATTTCATCCTGGAACTGTTAATGAAAAAGTGGCTTTAAATGACTTCTCATTAACTGTGAATGATGGAGATTTTATAACGATCGTTGGGTCAAATGGTGCAGGAAAATCTACATTGTTTAATTGTATTGCAGGAAATTTCTTAGTAGATAAAGGAAAGATCATTTTGGATGATAAAGATATTACGTTTGTTCCAAACTATAAACGTAGTAAATATATTGGTAGATTATTTCAAGATCCGTTAAAAGGAACAGCACCAAATATGACGATTCGTGAAAATCTTGCCTTAGCGTATCTTAGAGCAGGTGAAAAGAAAAAGATCTTTTCTAGAATTTCTAAAAAAGATGAAGATAACTTTAGAGATATCTTAAAACAATTAGATATTGGATTAGAAGATCGTATGGATGTGCCAGTAGGTACTTTATCTGGTGGACAAAGACAATCCTTAACATTATTGATGGCAACAATCGTTCCACCAAAACTATTATTGTTAGATGAACATACTGCAGCGTTAGATCCTGAAGCAGCAGATCGAATTATGAAATTAACAAATCAAATCGTTTCAGAAAATCATATGACATGTTTGATGATTACACATAATATGAAAGTAGCATTAAATACAGGAAATCGTACATTAATGATGAGCAATGGAACGATTATCAAAGATCTAACAAAAAAAGAAAAAGAAACAATGCATGTAGAAGATCTCATGAAACAATTTAAAGATGTATTAAATGATGATCGTATTTTGTTGACGGAAGATTAGTCTAGTACTAATCTTTTTTTCGAGGAAGTGATTTTATGGCAAAAAAGGAAGTAAAAACAAACGCGATGAGAATATTGGATCAACATAACATTCCATATATACTTCATACATATGATGTATCTGATGATTTGATAGATGGTGTTTCTGTTGCGAAAAAATGTGGTGAAAATCCAGAACAAGTATTTAAGACATTAGTAACAGTTGGAAATGATAAAAATCATTATGTTTTTGTGGTTCCAGTTGCGGAAAAGTTAGATTTAAAAGAATGTGCTAAAGCAGTTGGTGTTAAAAACGTAGAAATGATTCCACAAAAAGAACTATTAGGTTTAACTGGATACATTCATGGTGGCTGTTCTCCAATTGGAATGAAGAAAAAATTTGTGACGGTATATGATGAAACTATCGTGCTTTTTGAGAAAATCATGGTTTCTGGTGGTAGAGTTGGTACGCAAGTAGAAGTGAATGTTGAAGATTTACTCAATATCACAGACGGAAAAGTAAAGGCTATCACAAGAAATTCTTGAAAAATATTGTTGAAACTATGATAAGATACAGATGTAAAAGGAACTACCGATAAACGGTTGATTCCAATTTGTCTAAAAAATGACTGCTAGACTATTCGGAATTCTTAGCGGTCATTTTTCTTTTTAGATTTTTTATAATCATCTAATGCCAATGCAAGTTGTAATATGTTGCAGAATAACATAATTAAACTCATGATTTCACTCATTGTCATAAGCATATTCCTACAGGGAGAAATAAAAGAAGTATTCCTCCCTGCTTATCCTTTCTATGAAGCACAAACATTTGAGGAATCAACCGCTTACCGTAATGGTAGCCCCAATACTATATTCACAATATTTTTAAGAAATCCTAAAAATTCATTATTTTTTTTAAGAATTATGATAAGATACAAATGAAAAAAGGAACTACCGATAAACGGTTGATTCCAATTTGTCTAAAAATGACAGCTAGAC
>CAVLCI010000115.1:0-4766 GCA_963661415.1 Bifidobacteriaceae bacterium
AACAAAAAAAGATCCATTTGGATCTTAATGTGTTAGGATTTCATTTCCATCTTCTGTAATAAGAATTGTATGTTCCCATTGTGCAGAATCAGAACCATCTCTTGTATAAACAGTCCAATTATTATATGGGTCAATTTCAACAGATGCTTTTCCTGCATTGATCATAGGTTCAATCGTAATAATCATACCTGGAACTAAGACCATACCTTTTCCTTTAGAACCAACATGTGCTACAAATGGATCTTCATGGAAATCAATACCAACTCCATGTCCTCCTAATTCTCTTACAACAGAATAACCTTTTGAATGTGCGTATTTCGCAATTGCGTATCCAATATCACCTACTGTAGCCCAAGGTTGTGCTGCTTGCATACCAATTTCTAAACATTTCTTTGTTTCTTCTACAAGCTTTCTTCTTTCTTCACTCACATTACCAACCATAAACATTCTAGATGCATCAGCATAATAACCATCTAAGATCGTTGTACAGTCAACATTGATAATATCTCCGTCTCTTAATTTTCTATGACGTGCTGGAATTCCATGACATACTTCAGAATTGATAGAAGTACATACACTTTTTGGGAAACCTTCATAGTTCAAAGGTGCACAGATTCCACCGTGTTCTGTTGTATATTTTGAAACAATATCATCGATTTCTTGTGTACTCATACCAACATGAATTTGTTTTCCAACTTCATCTAAAACACCTGTATTGATTACACCTGCTTTACGAATGGCTTCAATTTGTGTTGGGCGTTTGATCCATTCATCCTCAATGATTTCTTTATGTTTCTTACGAAGATATTCCATTCTTTCATAAATATGTGAAGGAATTGGTTCTTTTTCGTCTATCTCTTTCCAAATCTTTTCATCAATCATTTTTATTCTTCCTTCTAGTTATTTTGTTGTTGAACCAATGCCACCTGTTCTCACTTGGTTTGTATCATCATCAATCGTAATTCCAAATGGCATAAAGATTCCTTGTACCAAGCCCTTTCCTGCATCTACATGCAATTGTTTACCATCTCTTGAATCATTCATAAACTTACACATGATATGACCTTCATTTTCAGCATTGTAATAATCTGCATCAATTACACCTACCGTATTATTCAACTGCATGCGATATTTAAAACCAAGAGAACTTCTTGGAAACAACATCAAAACATAACCATCGTCTATTTTAGCACGAATTCCTGTTGGAATAAGCATAACTTCATTTGGATCCATTGTAATATCAATTGGTGCATAAAAATCATATCCTGCTGATTGTTTTGTTGCACGCTTTGGTAAAGAAATAGAATCATAGATCTTTTTGATTTCTTCTTTATCTCCACCTATATTTTTCTGCCAATCTTTTAAGAATTGTTCAAAAGATACTTTTTCAAACTTTGCGATACTTTGCATATTTATTCTCCTAAGTTCATCATCATTGTATATAAAAATTGTGCGAGTGCACTCTCAAAAGGATACACAGTCAAACGAATATTTTCACCTATGATTTCATGATCTTTGTAAAACATAGAATGCAAGATCATTGTAATAATTGTTTTTTTATCTAATGTTGCAACATAAGAAACAAATTCTGTCGGATTCAATGAAGGTTTATATGGATAATCTTCGTATGCAGCACACGCAAAATTTGCGACGATCTCATCTCTTGCTTCTTGAAACGTATATACTTTTGTTAGTGGCATATTACAACATTCCATCAATGCATCTAACATCCCATAAAAATATAATTTATCACTGATATGACAAACATGCATACTTTCTTTTAATAAATCGGTAATAACATGTTCAGAACGAAATCTTTCATTGATTGCGGTTGCATTTTTAATATTTGTTTCTAACATCAAATAATCTTTTTGAAATTGTTGGAAATATTTAGGAAGTGCAAACTTATAAAATGTATAACCATGACCATAATATTTCTTATAATATTTCATTGTATCGTTATATCCTAAAATCTTTGCTTCCTGCATCTTATCATGATCAAAACATAAGAAATCATACAATGGTTGATGTGGATGAATCATTTGTATCATCTGGTGATTCTGATAAAAAGGATGGAGTGATTCTTCTCCCATTTCAATAGCGACGATTTCATCTGCACCATCACGCAACGCATAATCAATTGGACAATTATCATAATATCCACCATCTACATATTCTACCCCATCAATTTCTTTAACAGGAAATGCAGGATAAGCAGAACAAGATGCTACAAGCCAATCTTCCCCATGTTCTTTCATCATTTCTTTCGAAACAAATACACCTTGATGATCTTTTTTTGTTGCAGTAACACATCCAAAATCCATTTCAGAAGCAAAGAACTTTTCCGGATCATAATATTGATGTACAAAATCATAGAATGGTCGAATATCAATACCTTTTTCTTTAATGTAATATTGTAAAGAAGGAACAAACTCTTCCCTTTCATTAATAATCGTTTTCAATGACATATCTGTAGGAACAAAGCCATTCACGATCTTATCTGCAGATAAATGCATATACATATCTTCTAACAAATCAAAATCTTTTTGTACGACCATTGCGGCATTTAATGAGCCAACAGAAACACCAATCACTTTATTAAAATGATCTAGACCCAACTGTTGTAAAGCTTGTATTACACCAAATTCATAAATACCTTTTGTTCCACCACCAGATAAAACAAGTGTTCTTTTCATTTTCATCACCTACTTTCTTACTATTTTAATCTATCTTTTTTTGAAAGCCAAAAACAATTCTGCTTTCTTGTATTGTTTTTTAGTATAATAGAAATGTCGGAGGAAATTTTATGAAATTAAATGTTGCGGTATTCTTTGGTGGAGAAACAGTAGAACATGAAGTTAGTATCATTTCTGCACACCAAGCAATGAATGCATTAGATAAAAATAAATATAACGTAATTCCTGTTTATGTCGCAAAAAGCAGAAAACTATATGTTGGTGAACAACTAACAGATATGAAAAATTATAAAGATCTTTCTGCCTTGGAAAAAGAATTAACACAAGTTACGATCGTATTAGAAGATAATCAAGTTGTCATTAAACCAATCAAAACTTCTATATTTGGTAAAAAAGAACTTGGAACAATTGATGTTGCGATTCCTGTCATGCATGGAACAAATGGTGAAGATGGAACGATTCAAGGTTTCTTTGAAATGTTAAAGGTACCATATGCAGGATGTGATTTATATGGAGCTTCTGTAGGACAAGATAAAGTACTCCAAAAACATATTCTTCATGATAATGATCTTCCAATTACAGATTGGTTCTGGGTATATGGAAACGAAATCGATACAAACAAAGAAGAAGTATTAGAAAAAGTACATAAATTAATTTATCCTGTTATTTTAAAACCTGCACGTACAGGTTCTTCTGTTGGTATTTCTATCGCCCATAACGATGAAGAATATTTGGAATGTTTTGAAGATGCAAGACAATATGATGAAAAAGTCATTACAGAAAAAGTTGTAAAACCAATGGTCGAATTAAATTGTTCTGTATTAGGTGATGGAGCAAACGCAAAAGCAAGTGTCATTGAACAAGTTGGTTCTGTTTCTGGTGATGAACTATTGAGCTATAAAGATAAATACCAAGGTGGTGGCAAAGGTAGTAAAGCACACGGTAAAGATGCTGGTATGGCTTCTACTGCACGTATCGTACCTGCACCAATTAGTAAAGAACAAACAGAACTCGTTCAAAAATTAGCTTTAAAAACATTTAAAGTATTAGGATCTGCAGGTGTATGTAGAATTGACTTCATGATGGATCAAGATACAAAAAAAGTCTATGTAAATGAAATCAATACAATTCCTGGTTCTTTAGCTTTCTATCTATGGAAAGAAGAAGGTATGTCATTTACTGAACTCATGGACCATTTGATAGAACTTGCATTAGACCGTGAAAGAAGAAGAAATAAAATGACATTCTCTTATGATACGAACCTTTTATCCAATTATTCAGAAAATGGCGCAAAAGGTGCGAAATCATCAAAGATGTAATAAAATATTAATAGAAATTAGGAGGACTTATTAATATGTCAACACCACACAACAGTGCAAATGTTGGAGAAATCGCAAAAAGTGTTTTAATGCCTGGTGATCCACTACGTGCAAAGTTCATTGCGGAAACATTCTTAGAAAACCCAAAACTCGTTAACAATGTACGTGGCGTACAAGGCTATACAGGAACTTGGAAAGGAAAACCAGTTACTGTAATGGCTAGTGGAATGGGAATGCCTTCCATTGGTATTTATTCTTATGAATTATTTAAATTCTATGATGTAGAAAATATCATTCGTGTAGGTTCTGCAGGCGGATATGTTCCTGAATTAAAATTATTTGATGTTGTTATCGCAGACAGTGCATATTCCGAATCCACTTACGCAAAAGAACAATGTGGATATGATTCTGATACACAATATCCAAGTAAAGAATTAAATGAAAAATTAATTGAAAGTGCAAAAAATCTTGGTATTACTACTCATGTAGGTCTCATTCATTCATCTGATGTTTTCTATCGTGAAAGTAATGACTACATGGAAATCATCAAAGAAAAGAAATGTTTAGCAGTAGAAATGGAAAGCTTCGCTTTATTCTCTAACGCTAGAACATTAGGTAAGAACGCTTCTTGTATCTTAACAATTTCTGATTCCTTTGTTACAACGGAAGAAACAACTCCAGAACAAAGAGAGAATTCATTTACAGATATGATCAAGATTGCATTAGACGCTGCAATTGCATAAAAGAAGAT
>CAVLCI010000116.1:0-4487 GCA_963661415.1 Bifidobacteriaceae bacterium
CTTTAATAATTCTTCCTATATCAATATATTCCATGCGTTTAATTATAACAAAAAAACAACATCAAATATTGATGTTGTCTAGGATGTTAGTCAATCTTTGTTCCACAATTTCTGCAGAAATGCGCATCATTATCTACAGGTTGTCCACAAGTAGGACATGTTTTATCTGTTGTTTGTGATGTAACTGTTTCTACAGGTGTTTCAACAGGTTTTGGTGCTTCTTGTTTAAACTCTTGAATGCGTTGTTGTACTTCAATCTTTTCTGCGTGTTTATCTCCACTAGGAATTCCACCATTTAAACGAACAAGCGTATCAGAATTTTCAACAAGTGTTCCAAATGCATATAATACTAATACATTGATCCAAGAAATTAAGATACCAATTGCTGCGATAAGTACACCACCAATGATTCCGAATAATACAGTACTAAATCCATTATTATAAGAGTAAGCAGCACTTACAAAACTAGAGCCAATAAACATTACTCCAATTAAGACACTAATAACAGCGCCAATCCAAAACAAAACTTTTGCGTATGATTTAACTTTTCCACCAGGATTTTTAAACATATAAAATCCCTCCTTTTCCTTAATAATGATATATGAAATATGTGAAATGTTAAAATAAATTTGATGAAATGTGTGTGAACGCCTCTTATGCAACAAACTCTAATATATCAGAAGTTTCGTTTGCGTGTTATAATCAAAGACATGAAAAAAGGGTTATTTATCACATTTGAAGGACCTGATGGAAGTGGAAAAACAACAGTATCTACTGCAGTTGTAGAAAGACTTCAAAAAGAAGGATATCAGGTAAAATATACAAGAGAACCAGGTGGTTCAAAGATTGCGGAAGAAATTCGTAGTGTCATTTTGGATCCAAAGAATACAGAAATGGATGCTAGATGTGAAGCATTGTTATATGCTGCTGCACGTCGTCAGCATTTAGTAGAAAAAGTGCTTCCTGCATTAGAAGAAGGAATTACAGTTATTTCAGATCGTTTTGTGGATTCTTCTTTAGCTTATCAAGGTTATGGTAGAGGCATTGGAATGGATGAAGTATATTCTATTAATATGTTTGCGATAGAAGGTAGACTTCCAGATAAAACGATATATTTAGATATTGATGCGAAAACTGGATTGGATCGTATTAATGCGAATCGTACATCTTTAGATCGTTTGGATCAAGAATCTGAAGACTTTCATAATCTTGTTCATAAAGGATATGAAGAAGTTGTTAATATATATAAGGATAGAATGGTAATCATTGATGCATCAAAAGATGTAGAAACAGTGATTGAAGAAGCGTATCAAGTATTGAAAGGATTATTAGATGATTAAGGAGCTGTTAGAAAAACAACAGCCGATTGTTTATCATGCACTGGAGAATGCTTGTTCCAGCAATCGTATTTCTAGTGCATATCTTTTTACTGGACCTTATGGAACACCAAAATATGAAGCTGCTTTATTATTAGCGCAAAGTATTTTGTGTGAGAAACAAGGTTCTTTAGCGTGTGAAGAATGTAATACATGTAGAAGAGTGCGTGAAGGTATTTACGCAGATATGATTATTTTGGATGGTAAAGAAGAAACGATATCAAAAGATATGGTTGATGAAATCCAAGAGAAGTTTTCTAAAACTGCATTAGAGAAGAATGGACAAAGAATCTATATCATTAAAAATGCAGAAAACGCTACGATTGCAGCACAAAATAGTCTGTTGAAGTTTTTAGAAGAACCAGGAATTGGTGTCACAGCAATTCTAACAACAGACAATGTCAATCGTATGTTACCAACCATTATTTCTAGATGTACTGTTCTTCCATTTATGCCAAAAAATGAACAAGATTATTATGATGATCTTTTGAAAGTTGGCGTATCTGAAAATGATGCATATTTTATGTCGCATATTGTAAAAGATATGCAGGATCTAAAAAGTATGTATGATGAAAATGAACAAAAATGTACAACACTATTTGAACATATTTCTGGAATGTTGAAACAATTTTTGAATTGTGAAGGTCTGAGAAAAGAAGAACTCAGTGTAGATTGGGAAGTGAATTGGAGCTCTAAGGCAAAAGATAATAGCACTTCTAAAAAAGAGAATCTGTTGATGTTATCGGGTTTTTATGATTTATTGATGTTATTTTGTCATGATGTAATTACGCATCATGAACAAGGTGCTTCTTGGTACGTTCAAGCAATCCAAAAATATTATGGAAAAGAAGAACAGTGTGCTAAGATTCTAGAAATTGCGTTAAATAGTAAAGATGCATGTAACAAATATAATGATTTACATTTAGTTTTGTATCAATCATTGTATGAACTTGGAGGTGTGAAATGAGCACAAATGAAAATATAAAAGAAGAAACAGAAACAGTAGAAAAATATCCATATTCTGTTGTTGTTCGTTTTAGAGGTGAAGGAAAACCATATTCTTTTGGAGCATTTGATAAAGAATATTATAAAGAAGATTGGGTCGTTGTTGAAACACAACAAGGTCTAGAAATTGGTCAAGTACAAGCAGACGCATTAAGTGTAGAAAAATATGGCTTACATATGCCTACAAAACCTGTAGTACGTAAGGCAACAAGTTATGATCATAATGCATATCAAGAAAACTTAGAATTAGAAAAAGATGCTTATGAAACATGTAATGCAGAAATTCAAGATTTGAAATTAGAAATGAATTTGTTAAGTGCACAATATACATTAGATCGTTCTAAGATCTTATTTGTATATCTTGCGGAACAAAGAGTAGATTTTAGAGAATTACTAAAACGATTAGGTTCAAAATTGCATTGTAGAATTGAACTACGCCAGATTGGTGAAAGAGACAAAGCTAAGATGGTTGGTGGTATTGGAATGTGTGGTATGGAATGTTGTTGTTCTAGATTTAAATCGCATTTTGATATTATTTCTATCAATATGGCAAAGAATCAATTATTGGCACTCAACATTGATAAGCTTTCTGGAATGTGTGGAAAATTAAAATGCTGTTTGAAATATGAAGATGATGATTATAAACAACTCATTGAGGGATTACCAAAGATTGGTTCTCAAGTAGAATATGAAGGTGAAATCTATCGTCTAACAAATATGAATGTAATGAATAAAGAAGCAAAGTTAGAAAATAGAGAAACCGCAATCTTTATTACATTAGAAGATCTAAGAGAAAAAGGCATTCCTAGAAAAGGTGTCATTGTGAAAAAGAAACCTGAGGAAGAAGGAAAGAAAGTCAAAAAGACAATCATCCACCAAAATAGACCTGAAGGTGCCCCAAAACATGTAAACTACGATTTACAAACACCTGCAGTAGAACCTAAAAAAGAAGTTCGTACATTTGGTAAAAAGAAAGAAAACAATAACCAAAACGAACATCGTAATAATTACAGAAATAACAATCGTAGAAGACAAGAACCAACAACAGAAAAGAAAAATGTAACGGTACGAACATTTGGACGTAAAAAGAATACTGGAGAAAACGCGTGAATCGACAAAAGTCATTTGAAAATGGAAAACCAACGCTTTATTTAGTTCCAACACCAATTGGAAATTTAAACGAAATGAATCCACGTGCAATTGATATTTTAAAACAAGTAGATGTAATTGCTTGTGAAGATACAAGAACAAGTGGACAACTTTTAAAGCACTTTGATATTCATAATCGTTTGATTGCTTATCATAATTTTAATGAAGAAAGTAGTGCGAAAGGTATTTTAGAATTGTTAGAAAGTGGAAAAGAGATTGCGTTGATTTCTGATGCTGGATATCCTTTGATCAATGATCCTGGTCAAAGAATTGTCTCCATCGCAACAGAAGCTGGTTTTAATGTTGTGCCTGTAAGTGGATCAAGTGCATTTTTGAATGCTTTAGTAGCTTCTGGTCTTGTAGTACAACCTTTTATCTTTATTGGTTTTTTACCACAGTCACATTCTGATCGTGTAAAGAAATTAAAAGAATATCAAAATTATCCAATGACAATGATTTTCTATGAAGCTCCACATCGTATTGAAAAATGTTTAGAAGATTGCTTGGATGTATTAGGTGATAGAAAGATGACACTCGCAAGAGAGTTAACAAAGCTTCATGAAGAATTCATTCGTGGAACGATTTCTGAAGTTTTAGAAATCATTGATGAATTAAAAGGTGAAATGGTAATCGTGATGGATGGGAATCACGAAGATCCAAATCAAGCAATCGATATGTCTGATATCATTCAAATGGTAAATAAATCAATTGAAACTGGTATGAGTACAAGAGATGCTATTAAAGATATTGCGAAAAAAACAGGGATTAGTAAGAATAAAATCTACGACGCTGTAAATAACGCAACAAAAAATGAAATATAATTTAAGGATTTTATAAAAAAATTGTGAATATATTATTGGGTTACCAGTACGGTAAGCGGTTGATTCCTCAAATGTTGAAGCTTCATAGAAAGGGAAAACAGGAGAGGAACGTTCTTTTATTCCTCCCTGTAGGAAT
>CAVLCI010000117.1:0-4450 GCA_963661415.1 Bifidobacteriaceae bacterium
AGACAACGTAGTCGATATTCTTGAGCAATGTATGATTAATCCAAGACAGCGACACGCCAAGCAGTTCGATTACATCAATCACTGGTGTATCGAACCCGTACTTCCACAATGCGTCCGCCCATTCCTTATACGTGCTCGTATCCCCTACTTTTCTCTTTGCGTACTCTAATTTCATAGCCCATCTCCCTATACAGTATTGGTTATACTATAGCATAGCTATGTTTAGGATGTGTTGCAATTTATACTTGAGGGAGCAGTGGCTTAGCCGCTTTTAAACAGCCTACGGCTGCCCTCAAACTCCCTGTTATTAATAAGGCTGGCTTATAAGAGAGACGAAGTCTCCAACGTGCCAAATGGCACGTAAAAACACTGGTTTTGATTGATGGCTATCAACAACCTAAACCGGCAGTTCCTTTTGACACATTAATCAATAACGATAAATTAATAACAGATGGTTTTCTAATAACTAGGATTGTTATCGTTTGATGACAGAAACCTCGAGGAGATAGAGAATTAATATCTAACGAAATCTAGAAATTGCTTTAAAGTTAAATGTTCCTCCACTCCATTTAAATAACGAATAATTTTCCAATCGTCCATATCTTTGACAGGGAGATAAAAAATATTGTCTGTGATTTTAGATGCTTGTTTGTAACATTTTTTTAGTTCATTAATTTTCGTTTCATATTCTTCTTTATCTATTTGCATGGTGTTACTTTCGTTAATGCTTTTCACTTCAAAAATATGAATTCTGTTTTTTGTATCTTTCATAACAAAATCTGGATAAGACCAGTGTTTTGCACCGTTCAAGAAATATTCAAATCTTATTTCAGAATTGTCGGGGAAGTTTTTTCCGAACATGAACGTTCCGAACGATTCTTTTATTACTTTAGGACCATTTGAAACAACTATTAATGATTGAAGATGCTTTGCCCACTCTCTTTCAGCTTCACTATCAAAAGAAAATGAATCGTTCTTATCTTTTCTGTACCAAACCCATTCCGGAATTTCTTTTTGAATTATATTTTCTAAAAAGAAAGAGGAAGCTGGGAAACTAACTAGAAGTTCTGCTCCGTTATCATCTGTTGCAATTTCCATAGCAGATTCATAATCATACTCGAAATCGTTGTATTTTTTAGTTATTTCTGAAATATTTGAAGCAAATGAATACCATTTTTCAGCAGAATCAACATAGTTCAAAGCCATTGTCTTTACGTCTTCCGGTGCTTTTTTATATTCAGCATATAATTCAAAAATGCTTTTGGTAGTTACCACTTTTGGCGTTGTACTTAAAAATGTCGAAATGTTAAATTTGCTATTATTTTCAAGGGTTTTAAGTTTTGTTGTTTTAATTTTTACTTCTCCTTGCACATCCTTTTTCACTAAAACTTCGATTGATTTTGTTTCTTCTTTAGGTTCCTCACCATACGCCCAAGCGGTCATCGCTAGGTCTTGTGCTTGAGAAGATAATTTTTCGTAATCTAAAAGTCTAGGATTTCTTCTAACTCTTCCTAAAACTTGTTCATCTAATTGCTCACTTTGCGTATCTCTGATTTGATATAGCATGCAAGCTCTAGGAATATCCCAGCCTTCTGATACTGTTAATTTGAAAATGATAATATCTAAAAGAGACAGTGGTTCTTTTGCATATCTTCTCCACTGCTCTACAGGAAGTTTTTTTGCTTTCATTAAATCGTTTGTATCGCACTTATTAGCGTCGCCTACTATAAGAGCCCATTTCAAATTACTATGTTCGGCGCTGTTAAGACATTTAAACACTATATCTTCTAATTCTTGGTCTGCTTTATCTTTGTTGGATATTTGCACAATCATACATGGATTGACATTCAATAAGTTGCGATAATCTTCTTTAATGCTCTCAAATTTTTTAACAGCCGTTTCAAAATCTGCTTCTTTATCAAATTCAACATGTTTGATGAGTTTTGCGTTTTCTGCTGCGAGATTTGTTATTTCGATATCTGGCTTTTGTCCTCTTGATAATTTTGGTGTAGCTGAAAAATTGATTACTTTTGAAAAGTAGCTGTCTAAATCATCTATATTATTTGTTTTGATATGGCACTCATCTTTAATTAAATATATTTCTTTTCCTAAACCACCAAACAAGCCTTCTTCTGTTATATTTTTAAAAAAGTTTACTAAAGGGCCACGCATTAATTTGCCACTTTTGCTAGATTTCGCAGTTTCGAGGATATACACGTTCGCCCCCGTGCTAATAAACAGGCCTTCTTCTCCACTGCTGTCTGTAGCAATAAAATACGGATCTAAATTTTTAAAATCCTTCTTTTTATATTCGGAAAACTTTTCATAATTCTGTTTTCCTAGACCGCCCTTGGATAAAGTTGTAACTAAGAATATGATGTCATCTCTTTGTTCTAACATTTCGTTCATATACTTTGCCATCATATATGTTTTTCCTGAACCCGTAGGAGCTTTGAAGGTAATTTCTTTTTTTGATTTTCTATTCGTGAGTTTAATTAATT
Organism: Bifidobacteriaceae bacterium; assembly: GCA_963661415.1. Classification (GTDB taxonomy): domain Bacteria; phylum Bacillota_I; class Bacilli_A; order Erysipelotrichales; family Erysipelotrichaceae; genus Bulleidia. The sequence continues at coordinate 2,502 of CAVLCI010000117.1, forward strand.
TCTCAACCGCTTCATTTTGCAGGGTTATAGCTTCTTGTAACATTTACTTTCCCTCCAAATATTTTTGCGTACCATCAAAGTTTTCGCAAACCCAAGCAATTTTATCGTTAATGTTTTCAAACTTAGGTAATCCATATGCTGTTTCGTCAATTACATCGAAAGGAGTTTTTCCTTCAGTACTTTCAAAGTTTGCTACTTCGCTTATATCATAAACAGTCAAGCTATTGCCTAAAGGTTCGTTGTTTTTTACCCAAGGAAAATCTGAATTGCCATCATAACAGGAGCCTGTCATTACACGTTTTAATCGTTTAGAAGTAACATCATATGCAATTCCATTTGGGTTTATTTTTTCATCAATTTCATTATTAGTGCAGAGAATGAATTTTCTTTCTCCACTATCTTCCTTATTAAGTTCTAACACTGCTTGTCCAGTAGTTCCAGAACCAGCATAAAAATCTAAAACGGTTGCATTTTCAAGGCCTGTTGATTTCACTAAATTTTTAATCAAACCCACTGGCTTAGGATAATCAAAAGGTTTACTTACAAATATGCTCTTCAATTCGTTATCACTATCTTGGTTGTCTCCCCAATCTAGAATTAAATCTGTAATTGGCTTTCTCTTTTCTAATTCTTCAGTTAGCTTATCTCTTCTTAATCCAAGATTTTTAGTTATGAAAAGAACTCCTTCATCACAAAATTTATCGATTCTCTCTTGAGAATCTCTAAATTTTGCTCTAACTGTTACATCGTTGACGGTTTTGCCATCTTTAAATTCGACATCATTTAAATATTCTGTCTCCATTGATTTGTTTTTGTATACACCCGCTTTAATAAATCCATCTGTCTCACTTAATTTAACTCGAATTCCTTTTTTCAAAGTTCTTGTGCTTAGAATATTAGTTGCATTATCAACTCTTGTATTAGAATCCGTTGGTGAAGTTAATGAAAGTGGCATAGCTAATTGCCTATTTTGGCTATATACAAGAATATATTCCATAACACTTGCTACTTGAGCGTGTAAATATGATGGTTGTTTTTTTCTTTTCCAATGCAAAGTTGAAATGAAGTTACTTTCTGAGAAGATATCATCCATCAATTGTTTTACATAAGCATAATTTTTATCATCAATATTACAAAATAAAATTCCGTTTTCTGATAATAACTTTTTCGCTAATTTTAAACGTGGATAAAGCTGGGATAATAAATTATCCCTAGTTATTTCGTTGTTATAATTTGTTTTAGCATAACTGCCCAGTGAATCAGAAGAATATGGAGGATCTATATAAATAACATCTATTTTTCCTTCGTAGTAGATTAGCAAGTTTTGCAAAGCATCGTAGTTATCACCAATAATTAAAGCATTATCTATCCCACCTTGGTTGAAACTTAATTCTTCATTTTTCTTTAGATATTTAATTGTATTGCCAAATTTTTCAAGTCTTATATCAAAATGAAAACCTGTTCTTTGATATGACGTTCCAAGTTCCGCTATAGAAATAGCTTCGGATATAGAGTCGGCATTATTAATAAGCTTAATTAACAAATCCGCGTTGTTTTGTTCAAGTATTCTGTCTTGAACTCTATTGCTTAATTCTTGGATTAATTCTCTTTTTGTTACTTCTAATTGTTTAGACATGATTTTATCCTCTTTTTTTGTTAATTATACATGAATTTGTGCACTCTTTATACGTGCCATTTGGCACGCTGGAAACTTCGTCTCTCTTATAAGCTAGCCTTATTAATAACAGGGGGTTTGGGGGATTTGAAATCCCCCAAGTATAATCATCTTCAGTTACCAATTATGCTTTTAATCATTCCGATGACGTATGCTTCCGGTGTTTTTCGGATGTGTGGAGCTTCGTCGAACTCGTCCGGTAGATACTTTTTGAGTAGTAAGTACGTCCGATACACTTCCCAACATTCATCATCAGTCATATTCATTATACCGC
>CAVLCI010000118.1:0-4423 GCA_963661415.1 Bifidobacteriaceae bacterium
AATTTCATTTTCTTCAATGGAACAATATATGATGTATCAGAAAGCACAGTGCTTTGGAGATCAAGATATTGCAGAAAAAATACTTGCGACAGATGATGTTTCAGAGATAAAAGCGTTAGGTAGACTTGTTGCGAATTATCAAGAGAGTTATTGGAATGGCGTTCGTCAGATTGCTGTTTTTGAAGGATTAATTGAAAAATTCTCTCAGAACGAAGAATTAAAAGAAAAATTGAAAGCTACTGGAGATGCAATTTTAACAGAATGTGCAGTCAAAGATAGAATTTGGGGTATTGGATTATCTATGAAAGATCCTAATAGATTTGAAATAGATCAGTGGAATGGACAAAATCTTCTTGGATATGCACTAATGATGGTGCGTGAACGTTTGTGATGGATAGGGTGTCATTTGGCATCCTTTTTTGTGGGAGAATTGGAATAAAAAGCTAAAAAGACATATAACGAAACCGAAATCTATCGTAAGATAATATGCGTGAAATAAATTCGAGGATGTTTATGGGAAAATTGATGACAGAGAAAAATAAGAAAATAGGACTTTTGGTTTTAAAAGTCATTAGTATATTGGGATGTTGTTTTTACTTGAGAAGAGTTTTTACCAATATAGAGCGTCATACAGGTACATATTTAAATGTTTATATCATTGCGTTGGTATTGGCTAGTTTATGTGTTTTGTTCTATATATATTCTTGTATTCGTAAAGAAAAGACAGAGCGTATGTTTTTGGTGATTGCTGGATTGTTTGGAATAATTTTAATGATTTTATTACCAATACGTGTTGCACCAGATGAAACTAAGCATGCGATGACAAGCTATAAGATTTCAGATTGGATCTTAAAAGTGAATCAACCAAGTGATGATTTCTTTTATATGAGACAATGTGATGTAGATATGTTTGCGAATGATTGGAATTTAGAGTGGGATCCTTCTCTAAAATCATATGAATCATATTTTGAGAAATTGGTAGCTACAAATGAAAATACAGAACTTGTTCAAATGGATTTGTCTATGGGTTTGAATGCGAGTGAACTTGCGTATGTATTTTCTGCATTAGGTATTACAGTTGGTAGAGTGTTTGGTTTAAATGCATTTATGACATTAATGCTCGGCAGAATTTTTAATTTTGTGATGTATTTATTGATGATTTATTATGCAATTAAAATTGTACCAATAGGAAAGCAATTAATGGCAACGATTGCGTTATTTCCTGTAGCGTTGCAACAAGGGATGTCATATTCATATGATTCTCCAATTATTGCGGCGTGTTTGTTTTTGAGTGCTTGTGCAATTCATTTCTATTATTGTGGTTTAGATAAAATCAAACATAAGAAAATATTTTGTTTGTGTTGGATATTGGCTGCATTATTTATTATCAATGTGAAATCACATGCGTATATATTTGTAAGCTTATTATCTTTTATTGCGATATTCAAACATTTTGGATGTTTGAATCAAACTGTGATGAAATGGATCTATCGAATTTTATTAGGAATTATTTTATTGATTGTAGTGATTTGTTTATGGGATAAGTTAGTTGGTTTTCCACAACTATTAGTAGAAGATCCAAATGCAGAAATCTATTCTTTTGCGTGGGTCATTAATCATCCATTTGAAACGGTATGTTTGTATATGAATACATTTATACAATTAGGATCGTTTTATTATACAACAATGATATCTGCAGCTTTAGGTTGGTTGAATTTAATGATGCCTTTTAAAGTGTTATTTGTATATTCTTGTATCTTAGTATTCAATCTTTTTAAGAGAGATACAGAAAAATATGAAGTGGATGGTGAGTTGCGTTTCTTCTCATTTTGTGCATTTTTAATTACATTGTTATGTATTATGTTAGGACTATTAATTGGTTGGACACCTGTAGGACAAGGGACAGTTGGTGGTGTACAAGGAAGATATTTAATACCAGTTGTATTCCTTTTAGGTGTTTCATTGAGAATGAACAAAATAACAATTCCAAGTAAGTTAGATTTTTTATGTAATGCAGGAATGATTTGTGGATTGTTATCTGTGATGAATGTGTTATTGAATCGTTTCTAATTGCATAAATATCATAGTATTGTAAAATATCATGGTTGAATTAGGGGAAAAGAGAATGAAGAAATTACTATTGTTTGTTTTATCTATATTCATGATGGTCGACATACAAGTGCGACCAATCTTTGCGGAAGAAAATAATTCAGAAGAAACAGAAGAAGTAACACAAGAAGAGGTTGTAGAAGAAACAGAGAATCCTGAAATAGTTGAAGTAGTGGATGAACAACCTACAGAAACAACAGAAGTTCCTGTAGAAGAACAATCTACAGAACCTGTAGTAGAAGAACCTAAAGAAGAAATCATTGAGGAAGAAACACCTGCAGAAAATGTAGAAGTTGAAGAAACTGTTTCTGTTGAAGAAGAACAAGGTAGTACTGCAGGAAATGAAGCGGATCAAGTTCAAACTTATACTGAAATTGAAATGCATCGTTTATACAATCCTTATTCAGGAGAACATTTCTATACAGGAAGTTATGATGAATTTGATCATCTTTGGAACTTAGGATGGGAAGATGAAGGCATTGGATGGGTCGCACCATCTTATTCTGAATATCCTGTATATCGTTTATACAATGGAAATGCAGGAGAACATTTCTTTACATTAAGTGCAAGTGAAAGAGACAACTTAGTAAAGGAAGGTTGGACATATGAAGGTATTGGATGGTATTCAGCTGGCTCTGATTGGGAAGGTGCTTCTCCTTTATATCGTGAATATAATCCAAATGCATTTGCGAATAATCATAATTATACAATTGGTGTTGGTGAACATAACTATTTAGTAAGCCTTGGTTGGAAAAATGAAGGCATTGGTTGGTACGCTGTGAACAATTACAGTGCAGCAGGTACAAGAGAACATCCAAAGCCAGCAACACCAACATATTATTCACAAAGAGATCCAAGATGGTCAGGAGCGGTGTATAATGGATATAACTTATATAGTACTGGTTGTGTTCCTACATCTGTAGCGATGGTCGTTGATGGATTCTTACATAATGGAGTAACGCCAAATGTTGCGGCAGATTATTTGGTTACAACTGGTGAATTCGCTGGAAGAAAGCATGGTGGATCTGGTTTAGCAATCAAATATGGTGCAGAACATTGGGGTCTAAAGACAACAGGAATTGATAACTACAATACATTAGTTGATTGTTTGAATGCAGGAAATCTAGTAATCTTCCAAGTTGGTGCAGGTACATTTACTTCTCGTGGTAGTACACACGCAATCGTTTTATTTAGAAATTCAGATGGAAATACTTGTGTATATGATCCATGGAATGCACATAATGGTTGGTACAGCATTTCAATGATTTGGAACCAGAGAAGTACAAGTAGTTATGACTGGACTGGTGGCTATGTTGGATATGGCATTTATCAATAATGCCGAATGGTGAATGTATGAAAACGAGTAAGAATATCATTATTGGATGTGTGATTGGTGTGTTGTGTGTTTGTTTGGGCATTGGAATTTATGGTTATATGAAGAATTCTGAACCTTCTAGTCAAACAAATATCAAAATATTTACAGAAAGTAGTTTAAATGATTATCAAACATTAACAATGGAATATAACAATGAAACAATTGATCCATTAAATTATTTAAAAGATAAAGAAAACGCTACTGTGTATCCAACATCTATTTCTTTACTTGAAGTAGGTGAAAAACAAATCACTTATACAATTGGAGATGAAGTCATCAATTGTACATTTGTGATACAGGATACAAAAGCACCAGTGATTACATTGAATAGTGATACTGTCGAAGTGGATACATTAGATGGATTTGATTTGAATTCTAATGTGCAATCTGTAGAAGATTCTGTAGATGGAGCACTTGTGAAATTTGATGCAGAACCTGAAAAGTTATCAGATTCAACAGATGGAAAAGTCTATGATACTGGATGGTATACACTAACAAATGTAGAAAATACAGTAACCGTACATGCATGTGATAATCATGGAAATACAACTGATCAAACATATACGATTCAAGTTAAAGAATCTGATAGTACGGAAACACATATGTATGCGTATCACTTGGTTGATTTATCTGGTATAGAAGATGAATCAAACTGGCAAGAAATTGATATGAATGATTGGTACTATTCTGCTTGTACATATCATAGTAGTAAATATCAAACAGTAGAAGAAGCTTTAAATGATGTTGTTAGTCATGAAGCATCTATTGGAAATACAGACAATGTACAAGATGAATCACGTATATTCTGTGTGAAAAATGCAGATGGAAAAGTGCTTTATTATCAAGCTGGATTTGAAGAATAGGGTATTGTGAAACAAAAAGGTTTGTGATATTCTATTTACGCACTTTCTTTATGCACGTATAGAGGCATAAGGCAGA
>CAVLCI010000119.1:0-4365 GCA_963661415.1 Bifidobacteriaceae bacterium
ATAAGCCAGAAGATGTTCATCATTATTTTGATTAAGAAATACAACAAAAAAGTTCACTTCAAATGAAGTGACTTTTTTAGTACAAATTTACTATAACAATTTTTTATTGTATTACTCCATTTATTTGACTGATTGCATATAACGGCAAATTCACTAACCAATCCTCTTTTTTATAATCTGCCATAGAAGTACGTATAGAAATTTCAGGTTTATATTTTTCATAATATACTTTTAAGCTTTTCGCTTGTAAATTCACTTCTGCTTTAACTTCTATAGGAATAACCCTTTCATTTATATTTACAACAAAATCTATCTCACATGATCCTCTATCATTCGTGTAATAATAGGTGTTTATTCCTTCCATTGTTTTTAATTGCTGGCAAACATACTGTTCCGTAAGAGCACCTTTAAATTCCACAAACAAATCATTTCCGTCTAATAAAGTCTTTTGTCCTAGACCAACCATACACCCCAACAAACCAACATCAACAATAAATAGTTTAAACGCCTTCAAATCTTCATAGGCTTTCAGAGGGAATCCTGGTGCTTTTACTCGGCTGACTTTATAAATCAATCCACAATCAGAAAGCCACATAATTGCCGTTTCATATTCTTTTGCACGAGCACCCTCTCTTACGAGACCATAAATGAATTTTTTATTTTCCTTTGCGAGTTGAGAAGGAATACTATTCCAAACCATACGAATCTTTGGAACGATTTCATTAGGAGCATGCTTTGAAAAATCTTGTTCATATGCTGTAAGAATTCTTTGTTGAATTTCTCTAACTTCATTTAAATCATTATTTTCAACAAAACTTTGAACAACTTCAGGCATTCCTCCAACAAAATAATATTGTTTTAGAAAGTCTATATAAGTTTGTTTGAAAGTAGTTATCATTTGATAATCTTGTTTACCTAACAATTCAACAAATCTTTCTTTTCCTAAAGCCATCAAAAACTCAACAAATGATAATGGATAAAGTTCAAGAAATTCAACCTTTCCTACAGGAAAAGACGTTCCTTCATGTAAAGCTATTCCTAATAGTGATCCTGCACAAACAATTTGATATTCTGGTACATCCTCACAAAAATACTTAAGCGAAGAAAGTGCCTTAGGGACTTCTTGTATTTCGTCAAAAATGATTAATGTATTTCCCGGAATAATTTTATGACCAATATACAATTCCAATCCCATCACTATTCGTTTCGTATCTAAATCACTTTCAAATAACTCTTTCATTCTAGAATTCGAATCAAAATTGATATACACAGTATCATCATAATAAAGTCTGCCAAATTCCTTCATCAACCAAGTTTTTCCAACTTGTCTTGCACCCTCAATGATCAATGGTTTTCGATTCTTTTTTTCTTTCCATTTCAATAATTTTTCTATAGCAGTACGATACATTTATATCCCCTCCAATTCTATTTTAAGTATAGAATCGTACAGCAGAAAGTGCAACGACTTTTTGTGTTGCACTACACTTTTTACGACGACTTTTTGTTGCATCACCACACTTTTTACGACGACTTTTTGAAGTACAAAAAACAATACCTTTTAATTTGCTATTAGATTAGCAAAAATAAAAATCATTTTTAAAACACAACAAGAAAAAGAACATTGGGAATTTATCTTTCTTGCAGCAAATATCACTTCTATTAAAAAGTGGTTTTCAGAAATTGAAGATGTCCATAAAACTAGAAAGTTGTTATGAAATATTTTCGAGTAAAGTTAATACAATCACATTTCTTGAGTGACATCATCAACTGTAATTGTTAGACTTGTAATCAAGAAGCCCATAACACAAGAAATGATCAATCCAATTGCATAATACAACATAGAAAGTGTTCCATTTTTTCCTTCTGTCATAATAAGTGTTCCAAGAATACCACTTGTTCCCCAAGTTTTAGCTCCTACTTGCATGATCATTACAAATGCACCTCCAACGCCTGCACCTAAGCCTGCAGTGAAAAATGGTTTTCCCATCGGAAGCGTAACACCATAGATCAATGGTTCTCCAATTCCTAATACGCCAGCTGGAATAGCACCTTTAATTACATTTTGAAGTCTTATATTTTTGCACTTTTTTGCTTTGAAATAGATTGCGACTGCAGCACCTACTTGACCTGCACCAGCCATTGCTAATGCTGGAAACAGAGTGATATATCCCAACTCTGATAGCTGCAAAGAATACACAGAATCCAATCCACGATGCATTCCCATAGAAACCATTGGTAGAAATAATGCAGCGGATAAAAATCCTGTAATTCCACGTACCAAAACACTATCCGATAAACATAAAATACTAATCAGTTTACATAAAACTTCTGATAAAATCCCAGTTATTGGCATAATGATAAAAAGATATAAAATTACAGTTATTACTAATGACGAAAATGGTGTAAATACGAGATCTAAATTATTTGGCATTTTCTTATGAATTTCTTTTTCAATTCTCGATAAAATCCATACACCTAAAATCACCGCAATAATTCCACCTCTTCCTACTCTTAATATTGAAGAAAGTGGTTGTGCTTCATTATACAAGCCAAAAATCTTTGAGATTTCATCTACATTGGATATATTAGTTAACATGCCTAGAATACCACCAAGAATTGGTGTAGCACCAAATCTTTCTGCAGCTCTATATCCAACCCATCCCATCATATAAGAAAAGAATGCTGTACTAATTAAAGAAAGAATATTCCAAATTGTATAAAGAAATTGGTGATTTACATAATTTGGACATACTAAAGATATGATTTCATTAATGCCTGCACAAAGACCAGCAGTAATTGCAGCAGGAAGAAGTGGAACAAAGATTTCTCCAATTGTTTTAAATACATTCTTTAGTGAAAAATGTTTCTGTTTTGAAGCTTCATCCACTACTTTTTCACAAACAGTTGAAGTTTGTTTACTTGAAGGAATACCCATTTCAAAACAAACACCTGCACATTGTTGAACGATTCCAGGTCCAACAACAACTTGCACATAGTTTTCTTTATCATGCAAAACAGCTAAAACACCTTCAATATTTTTTAATTCGTCCACGTGAATTAAAGAATCCTCTTTCACATCAATTCTGAGTCTTGTTGCGCAATTTGTTATGGCTAAAATATTATTTATTCCGCCAACTTCTTCTATAACACTTTTTACTAATTCTTTTATCACCATACAAATGTCTCCAATCTATAGAAAAGAACAACATCACACAGATATTGTTCACTATACAATACTTCTTGATTATTATACTTGATTATGGAAAATACCAAATTGATATGTAGTCACATTGATTTTAAGTCTTATTTTTTTAATAGTTTTTTACCATTCTCTCGTAATATTAAAGATTTATAAGATTTTAAATCATCTTCATCTAGCATATTCTGTAATTTATCTAAGTTCGTTTCTATTTGTTTTTCTGATGTAAATGGATAATCCGAACCATATAAAATATGATCTTCTGTAGCAATTGTTAAAAGCCAACGTAGTAGATTTGGTGCAGGATTTCCTGATAAATCAAAATAGAGTTTTTTAAAGCTTTCATCAATGTCAACATCTTCCATCATTCCTTGTGGTATCAATACTTTAGATATTCCTAAATAACGATCATAAATGTTTGGTAAAAAGGATCCACAATGTGGAATGATCCATTTAATATTTGGATATCGAAGAATAACACCATTGCTTACAAGATTTAAAACAGCTCTTGTTGTATCCGCAAGAAATTCAAATAACGGAACAGGACCAGCTGTAAAAATACCTTCTTTCATTGGTTCTGGTCTATGAGGATGAATATTAACGATTGCTGATCGTTTATCTAATTCCTTCATGAGTGGTTCTAATTCTTTACAACCTAAATATTGTCCTCGACTATTACTCGCTAATTTGATTCCATCCGCATGTAATACATCCAATGCATAAATCGCTTCTTCAATAGCCTTTTCTACATTAGGTAGTGGAAGACAAGCACTAAATCCAAATTTATCAGGATACTTCAATTTAATTTCAGCACAAGTTTCATTTAGCTTTCTACACATCTCAATACCTTCTTGATCATATCCTTCAAAATATGGATGTGGAGAAGAAAGAGAAAGCAATGTCCATGAAATATTAAACTTTTCCATCAACTTTAAATGTTCTTCAACATTCCATTTAGGTAGTGGAAATCCATCTTCCATTGTCGCATCATGTTTCTTCAACATATCTATATATTCACAAGTTAAAAAATGTGCATGAACATCAATGATTCCTTCATTTATCATATACATATACCTCCAACTATTCTTTTTCAAAGCTAAAAATGGATAAAGTATTATAACATGATATGAATAACATATTTTTCTTCAAAATCAAAAAACATTCTT
>CAVLCI010000120.1:0-4291 GCA_963661415.1 Bifidobacteriaceae bacterium
AGTTTCTAAGTTTATGAGTCCATCTGAAATAGTCTGTAAGGAAGAGGCAAGTGTTTGTAAAGTACTCATGTCTGTTTGGATTTCTGTAATTACAGATTCCGATAAAGCATCTGCATCAATCGAACCGAAAGCATCTGATAATCCTTTTGTAGCATTTACTAAAGTTATTGTATTTTCATTGATTGTTTGTGATGCATCCGATAATTGTTTAAAACCATCGGTTAATTGTTCTATGCCATCTAAATATGCATTGATACCTTCTTGAACCTTTGAATAAACATCTTTCAATTCTGTTCCACCACTTGTTAAAGAATCTCCTGCTTCCCCTAAATCCATAAAGTTATCAGATACCTCTTCTAAATCATCTAAATCTGCATCTTCTATTTCATTAAACATTCCATTGGAAATCAATGTTTCAGTAAAATCTAATGTAAAAGCATCTGTATCTGCTTCAATTTCTACACTTTCTGGAAGATTTAAATCTATATCTTCATAACACGATAAATTTAGATCTTGTTTCAAACAAGGCATCGCATAGCCAAAAACAATCGATGTTTCATCTGCTTCTGATACCTTTCCATGATCTACAGTTATATTTGAAAAATGATTAGAATCCAACATCACAATAGAAACACACGTAAATGGAACATGTACTTCTTCATAACTTGTTTGATTTATGTATTCAAAATGGATCTTAATATGTCCACTTTTCCCAGCAATTTCACTCGCACTTACTTCTTGACCATCTAAGTAATAATGAATCTTTACAGTAACTGGAAGATTGGTATTGCTTGTTGCGGTATAAGAAATATCATTTCCTAGATTTTGCCAATAGATTTTTCCATCTTTTTGTTCAAATTGTTCTTCTCCGTTTGTATTACTAATTTCTATAACATTTGAAGAATCTTCTATAACTTTTGTTGTATCTATTTGTGATAATTTTGTATGTATTGTTGTTTTTAATGGTGTACCAGAAACATCTGCTTGTACATTCACTGTTTCTTCTTTCTTAGAAGGAATCGTTGTTTCACCACCATCATATTGCCATGATGTTTCTGTTCTAGAACTTGTATTTATGACAATACTTTCTGTTTGTGTAGCACATCCTATCAATGAACACGTAACAACTAAACTACATAGCATTTTACTAATTTTCATATTTCCTCCTATTCTACATTTTTCAAAGCTTGATCCATTGGAATCTTCTTGATTTTTTGAATTTCAATGATTGCGACAACAAAATAAGATAACAATCCCAAAATGATCATTTCGATATAGATCTTTGGTTGTACTTCTATTAAAAGCCAACCACTCATCATTTCTTTCAACATCAAACGATAAATTTTTAACAACAACGCACTACAAATTGGTATTGATATCAAGATACAAAATATCGTCGCTATTGTAATGGAATGTACATACAATTTTGAAATTTCTCGGTCGTTATAACCCAATATTTTCGTCATTGATATTGATTGTGCGTTCTTTTCTATGACGATCTTACTTAATAAATACATTAAAATCATAAACATCACTACACAAAATCCATCTACCAAATACATCATTCCACCCATAGATACCGTCAATTGTCTAGACACCTTCGTCAATGAATCATAATCAATCACAGAACCAATATACTTTTGATCGATATCCGTAATTTCTTCATTAGAAAAATACCCCGCAAAGAAGTCATCAGATAAATGAAATGTTTGATTCAATCGTTTCTTTGGCATAAATACGGAAATAGAACCCTTATAATCTATGATTCCATCAATCGTAAATGTATAGCTTTCATCCCCATATTCTTCTACAAGTGTAATTTGATCACCAGCATGCAAATCATATTTATCTGCATAAAGATAGGAAACATAGATTCCTTGTGTTGGTAACTTTAAGTATTTCGAATCTTCTACAATTCCATATAACATCACTTCATCTGTTTTCACCGATTCACTTCCAATAGTATTTAACGTGTATGCAGAGAACTTTTCTGCATCTATTTGATTTGTTTCAACAGCTTTTGAAAATTTGATAAAATTCATCATACTCTGCAGTTGGTGATTTTCATCTGTTGCGTTGCTTGGAACAGATAAAATTGTTTGGTAGTTCGCAATTAGATGATTCGCTATAGTATCTTGATAGGTTTTTAAGATATCAGGTAAAGCTAATCCAAACATTAATAATAAGTTTCCAAATATGATTCCTATCAAAAGAATCAAATAGTTACTTTTATTCTGTAAATTAATGCGCAAACGAAATCTAGAAAAGAATGGTATTTTATAATTTAAATGAAATGCTTTCTTTTGTTTCTTTCTACTAAAATCATGTTTTAAAAACTTCAATGGTGTGAAGGATAAATTCTTTCTTAATACAATCCAAGTGATAAATGCCATAATCAAACAAGGTACAACGGTTGTTTTTAAGAAAGCATTTGTGTTCCATATCGTTTTATATGTCGGTAAAGAATAACTTCCATAATAAATACTGGCACAATAATCTTTTAAGACTGTATATCCTAATAAATTCCCAATAAGTGCGCTGAATAAAGTAATCATAATTGGCATAAACATATAATGTCTTACAAGTTCTTTCACTTGATAGCCTGAAGCCAATAATGTTCCAATCACATTAGATTCTTTTTGAATCATATCACGTGTTGTAAGTGCGAATACAAACGCTATAATAACCATTACAATGTATAAAAACACGACCATCATCGCCCCATCTCCACCAATATCTTCACCTGTAAATGTGATTGCTTGATTTTGATAACGTGGAATAAAAGATTCCATTGATACAACATCTCTCATTTGACTTAATAATTCTTGTGAAGCATCTTCTTCTTGATCCCTGCCAACAATAGAAGGATCTTTATATTTCCAAGCATAATTCCAAGTTTTCATTTCATCAGAATATGCATCAAACGTACTTTGTGGAACGATTGCGACACCAAACTTTACACTATCAAACATAATTTCATTATTATTTTGAAACAATGCACTATAATCACTCAACGCAATGAGTCCTGTAATGATATATTGTTTTCCATTCTCTTCTTCTAATGTATCACCAATAGAAAGATCATTGTTTACCGCATACATACGATCAATTGCGATTTCTCCATCTTTTATAGGAAAGCTTCCATCCATCAAGCATTCTAGATTGATATCTGTTCTTTTCGCAAAAATACGCATCGTTGTATCATTTGTAAAGCTTGTTTCGTATCTTGTAAGATCATAAATATCAACTGTATTTTTTTCTAACAATGTACGTTGTGAAGCAGTTATTTTTCTTTCCGTAATAAAGTTCCCATCTTCTATATGATATTTTTCAAAGCTTGTTTGATATGTTTTCAACATTGATTCATCCGCAATATCAAACCCTGAAACCGCACCAATTGTTAGAACCAATAACAAAAAGATAACAATATATTTTCCTAGATCCTCTTTCAATTCCCTTAAATATCTTTTTCTTAACGGATTTTTCATCGTTACCACTCCAAATCTTCCGCATGTACTTTAGCTGTGTTTGTAACAACAGAACGAATTCTTCCATCTCTTAATTTCACAACTTTATCTGCCATATATTGGATTGCTGCATTATGTGTAACCATAATGATTGTGTTTCCATATCTTTGATTCACTGTTTCAATTAGTTTTAAGATATCTTTACTTGTCGCATAATCCAAAGCACCTGTTGGTTCATCACAAAGTAAAATATCAGGATTTTTAATGATTGCACGTCCAATTGAAGTACGTTGTTGTTGACCACCTGATAATTGATTTGGAAGTTTATCTGCGTGTTCTTTTAAACCAAGCGTTTCAATCAAAGAATCAATTTCTAAAGGATTTTTAGATAAATATGCACCAACTTCAATATTTTCTCGAACTGTTAAATTCGGAATCAAATTATATTGTTGAAAAATATAACCTAAATGATTTCTTCTATATAAAGCTAATTTCTTAGAATTCATTGTATTCATATATTCTCCTTGAATCGAAATCGTTCCTTCATCTGCGCAATCAATTCCACCAAGAATATTTAATAATGTACTTTTCCCAGAACCACTCGGTCCTAGTAACACAACAAATTCCCCTTGTTCAACATTTAAATGAATATCTTTTAATACTTCAATACGATTTTCATTTTCTCCATATGATTTCTGTATTCCTTGTATTTCTAAAAACATATTCCCTCCGAGTTAGTCTATGCTAACTACTTGTATTATATGATGTTTGTTAGATTTGTAAAGTTGAACAGTCATTCAATTGTGATATCATAATAAAAAAAG
>CAVLCI010000121.1:0-4181 GCA_963661415.1 Bifidobacteriaceae bacterium
ATCTCTACACTTGCTGTTGGAATGTTATTCTTCTTTAAGAAGAGAAATGCTTAATCGTAAATAGAATCACAATGAACAGTCAGTCGTAAGATTGGCTGTTTTTATTATGTCAAAAGAACAAATAAGAAAAGAAAGTATGAATAAAAAGTTAGATTAACAGATAAAGAATCAGATTATAATTGAATCTTCATCTTTTTGTTAACGTGATAAAATTAGTACAGAAAGGAAAGATGAGGAAAATAAAAAGAACAATTCAAGTAACAAATCTCGGAACCGCTCAGACAAGATTGCAGTAGCATCCATCATAGTGAATGTGATACTAGAGTTACTAAAATTCTTCTTTAATTAGTGTCTAGGGAGATGTGTTTTCCCTTCCACTCTTATATTATACTCATCGAATAATGGCAATGACAGCACGAAAGAAATTATTAACATCTTCATTATTCTTCGCTAGTGCAATGTTATGTATGATTGGAATTATTAAATCTAATATTCCAATCATCATTGGCAGTGTTTGAGGAGTTGTTATTGCTGTTTGGTGTATGAAAGATGGAAAATAAAAGTAAACAATACAAACAACAGAACGAATGGATCAACGAAAGATATGCAACGGTTGGGACAAAAATGCCTAAGGACTTTGTGCAGCAATTCAAAGATGCTTGCAAAACTTTAGGCATTTCACAATCAGAAGTTTTTAGACAAGCTATGCAAAATACAATCAATGAAGCAAACAACAAATTAGATTGATATAAATGTTGTATTACTAAAAAGCGGAAGCTATCACTTTAAATCACATAGATAGAAAATAGTATGTTCTTAACAAATAAAAGAAGTCACAAAGATTCTCATGGCTTCTTTTTTATATAACGACATGAATATTATTGATTGGTTCGAAATCAATTACTTTTTTCTTCATGATATATTTCGCAACCATCTCAATCATCCCTTCTGGAATTTCTTTTATAGTTTCTGCATCTTTTATCATGTCATAGTTTCCTCCACCACTAGCTCTATAGTTGTTAACGGCTATCGTAAAGGTATCTTCATCCTTAACAGGAATTCCATTGTATAAAAGAGAAACAATTCTTTTTCCAATAGGTTTTGAAACAGAAATTGTATATTCAATTCCATCAATCATATCGTAATTATATTGTTGTGGTTTTGGTTCTAAGTATTTCTTTGAAACACCAATAGTTCCATCTTCTTTCATTGTGAAGAATTCTGCATCTTTCTCAAGATATTCACGTAATACTTTCCCACTAATTTTCTTAACAAAAAGTGTATTTGGATAAACGTAGGTACTAACAAGATTTCTCATTGTGATTTCTTGTGGAAATCCAGTTGCGTGAAGAAATAACGCATTTGCTGAAAGATCACTACCACTTGCATCCATCGCAACATAATTCAAGAATGTAATTAATTGTGCTTTATGAAATCTTGCATCTTCTTCATCTTTAATCGTAAGATCTACTTTTGACTCACCTAGTGGAAGATCTAACCATTTTTGACAATCATCTTCATCTTTTTGAACACACTCCATAATAGAAGAATCCGCAGGAAGATCACATGGTATCACAGATACTTCAATTCGATCTTCTGCTGGATAAATATCCACACAACCAATCTCGCATCCTTTGTCGCGTGTCTGAACAAATGTAGTATCAAATAATTTACCAGAAAGTGTGCGATGTTGATGTCCACCAAGAAGAACATCAATTCCTTTTACCTTTTCTAAAAGTTGATAGGCAACATTTTCACCTGTTAATTCTTCTGTAGGAAGACCTGTTATTGGATCTTTTTCCATTCCACCATGATACATACAAATGATATAGTCAGGGTGTTCTTTATCTTGAATCTTTTGAACGATTCTTTCTGCAGTTTCAATTACATCTTCAAAAGAAGAATGACTGATATTATTTTCTGCTTCCCAATGTGTAAGATAATCTGTTACAAGTCCAAATAAAGCAATACGTGTATCACCAAATTCATGAATGACATATTCTTTTCCATATTGTTTTCCTTCATACAGCCAATTAGCTGTGATACATTGTGCACCAATTCCTTTTAAATGAACTTCCAATGCTTTTTCACCATAGTTAAAATCATGATTTCCAACATTGATATAATCATAACCAATCTTTTTCATAACACGTGTCATAGGTGACACTTCTTCTTTATGAAGGTGATAATGAAAAAACGAAAGTGATGAACCCTCTAACACATCACCATTATCTAATAATAATGTATTCTCATCTTTTAAAGAATCGAAGACAGATTTTACTTTCGCAAATCCGATATTTTCATCATGTCCATCTGCATAGCTATATGGATATACATAACCATGCATATCAGAAGTGACAAGCAAACGAATTCTCATGCTTTCTTTTTCCATTCTACAAGTTCCTTTCCTTGTTCTTCCTTTTTCATAAGAACATTGATTTTTTCAGATGTAACATCATAAATTACATACCCTTGTGATTGATAGAAGATAACACTACCTTCTTCTGTATTGATTGCTCGAAAACTAACAGATGGTGCTGTCAGACATAGGATATCATTTATTTCCCGACAACATGCCCAATGGGTATGCCCATTCAAAACACAGAGAGGTTTTCTTTGTTGTAAAAGAGAAATCAGTTGATCTTTTCCATGCAAAGAAGGAATACCAGGTTTTTCATCAAATTGATGATGCATGATAACAATAGCAGGTATTGGCTTTTGTAACTTTTCATCTAACCACTGTAATCGTCTATCTTCTACGATTCCATCTGCCATTCCATGTTCGGAATTGTCAAAGCTGATCCAATTGATTCCTCCATCTTCATATTCTGAAAGATATGGTCCTTTATCTTTTTCATTTAACCATCCTTCATAGAAGTTTTCACGAATATCGTGGTTTCCTAGACACACAATACATGGAATATGCAAAGAATCAAAATACTTTTTTAGAGTCGCGTAGTCTTCAGCACTTCCTTCATCGCAAATATCACCACTCATGACAATAAGATCAATGTTGTTCTCTAAAAGAACTTGTTCAATCATTATTTTTAGACGTTCAAAAGAAGAATCCATAGAAGACAGCATGTCTTCATACGGATTCCCTCCTTCAAATTTCTTTCTGTAATGTAAATCTGATATATGTAATACTTTCATGTTATTTTAATTTCTTACGAATATAACCTGTCAAAATATCAAGTCCATAAACTGTAACAATGACAGAGAGAAGAATAATACTTACTTTATCCCAGTTTCTTGCTTGGATAGCAAATATCAGTGGTGCTCCAATTCCACCAGCTCCTACAAGACCAAGTGTAGATGCACTTCTAACACCAATTTCAAAGTGATTTAGAATCAAAGATGCATAAATTGGCATTAATTGTGGAATACGTGCAAAGAACATTGTCTGTACGGAATTCGCTCCAACAGATCTACAAGCTTCAACTGCATCTTCATTCATCTTTTCCATTTCTTCTGCGAATAGTTTTCCAAGCATTCCAATTTGGTGAACACCAATCGCAAGTACACCAGCAAATGCACCTGGTCCAACGACCTTAACAAAGATAATGGCATAGATCAATTCTGGAAAAGAACGAAGAATATCAAGAATCAGTTTACCAATTCTAGGAATTGGTGACTTTGGTGACCAAAGATTTCTTGAAGCAAGTAATGTAAATGGAATGGCAAGAATTGTTCCAATGACTGTTCCTGCAAACGCAATTGCGATCGTTAGAAGTATCAATGTTAGAACATCTTCTCCACTTCCATCATAGAAATAACTAAAATCTGGATGGAACAATTGTTTCAATGTACTTGTAAATCCGCTCCATGAAAAAGTTGATAACGCACTATAATCAAGTCCCGAAGCACAGAAGATGATGATTACTAACAACAATAGAAATGTAAATAAACCAGTATGTTTTCTAATGATACTCATACGACCTTCCTCCTAATGAATCCAGAAAGCCCATCAACAATCATAACAATGACAAAGATCATAAGAATCACAAGAGAAACACGATCATATTTGAATAAACCTAAAGATGTATTCAAAATAACACCAATTCCTCCAGCTCCAACATAACCAAGAACGGTAGATGATCGAATATTGATTTCTAAAGCATAAAAGCTATAGCTAATGATACTTGGAATCATTTGTGGCCATACAGCCCATACTGCTGTCT
>CAVLCI010000122.1:0-4098 GCA_963661415.1 Bifidobacteriaceae bacterium
CAGTGCTTTTTCATAAAAAAACAACTGACTTGTTTCCAAATCAGTTGTCTTTTATTTATTCAACTGTAATCTTTTTGAATTGTTCCCAAGGTAGATCTTTCTTTCCAAAGTGACCATAGTTTACTGTAGATTTATAAATAGGTCTTCTGAGATCTAATTCTTTGATGATATTTGCCACAGAAAAATCAAAGTTTTTCAAAATAATAGTTTGTAATTCATCATCAGAATATTGGCTTGTTCCAAAAGAACGTACATATACAGAAATAGGTTGTTGAACACCAATTGCGTAAGATAATTCTAATTGGCATTTATGTGCTAGACCATTTGCGACAATGTTTCTACAAACAAATCTTGCGTAATATGCAGCAGAACGATCTACTTTAGTTGGGTCTTTAGAGGAGAAACATCCACCACCAATTGGTGCGTATCCTCCATAAGTATCAACAACGATTTTTCTTCCTGTTGTTCCTGAATCACCCCATGAACCACCTAATACGAATGAACCAGATGGATTGATGAGATATTTTGTATTTTCATCAACTAGACTTGGATCAATGACAGGCTTGATAACCTTTTCCATGATACATTCTTTGATTTCTTCTTGGGAAACATCTGCAGTATGTTGTGTAGATACAACAACTGTATCGACTCTATGAAGCTTGCCATCTACGTATTCAGCAGTAACTTGTGTTTTCCCATCTGGTCTTAAGAATGGTGTTTCTCTTCTCACTTCTTCAAGTTTTTTAGCGAGCTTATGAGCTGTCATGATGGCATAAGGCATTAATTCCTCAGTTTCATCATCTGCATAACCGAACATAATTCCTTGGTCACCTGCAGAAATTTCATCATGTGCTACTGCACCATTGATTTCAGAAGATTGTTTATTGACCTTAGTAACAACATTATATTCTTCTGTATAACCAATTTCTTTCATGACACCTAAAGCAATCTTTTCATAATCAATATTTGCTTTCGTGCCAGCTTCACCATAGACAAGAATCAAATTATCTTTGATTGTTGCCTCAACTGCCATATGGCTTTCAGGATCTTGACGAAGTGCTTCATCAAGGATAGAATCTGCGATTAAATCGCATACTTTATCTGGATGTCCGCTTGTAACGGATTCAGATGTGAAATAAAATTTTGACATTAAAAAAACCCTTCCTTTCGTTTGTCTTTTTCAACGAAAATTGAAAGAGGTGTGTTTACTCTTTCTTAATCGCTACCAGCTGTACCACCTTATTTATTTTTTTTATAAACAGGTTGGTATGAGGGTTATAGAGCTGATTCTCTTACCTCATTCTTGATTAAAGACATGCATATTAAACCATTCATTGATACGAACGTCAAACGACATATTTCAAGATGTGTAAAAGAATTTAAGAATTATTCATTATTTGTGATGATATAATCAAATAGATGGAGAATAGAGTATGAATTTTAAATTGGATCCTAAAACAAAAGAGTTAACAATTGCGTTGTCTCTTGCTGGAATTGTAATTGTTTCATTTTATTTAATTATTTCTCATTTAAATATATTAGGTGGAATCATTGCGGCAATATTTAATGCATTGTTACCATTTATATTTGGAATCTGTTTTGCGTTTATTTTAACGCCTTTAAGAAATCTAACAGAAGAAAAATTATTATCAAAATATGAAATGTCACAAAAGAAAAAAAGAGGAATTGCGGTAACAGTTTCAATGTTAACAATGATCGTTATTCTTGTTGGATTCTTTGCGTTACTTGTTCCACAAGTAATTTCTTCTATTTCAACATTTGTAGGAAACTTATCGAATTATATTACAAATCTACAAACAACAGTTGAACAATTTGTTGGTGGAGATACAGAAGTCTTAGATGCGATTACAGATGTGCTATTAAATGGTGCTTCTCAACTAGCGAAGTGGATGACGACTGCATCTGGTGGTTTGAGTAAGATCGTTGTTTATGTTGGTGATGTTGTAACACAAATCATTAATTTCTTGATTGGTATTATTATTGCGTTGTATTTATTATTGGATTCAGAGAAATTCAAGAAACAAATGAAAAAAGTAACGTATTGTATATTACCAGAAAATGTAGCATCTCATTTCATTTCTGTTTGTAAGTTAACTGCAGATATGTTTTATAAATTTATTTCAGGTAAAGCAATCGATTCTTTGATCATTGGAATTATTTGTTATATTGGATGTAAGATCTTAAATATGCCATATGCGGTATTGATTGCGTTAGTTGTTGGTTTAACAAATATGATTCCTGTTTTTGGACCATTTATTGGTGCAATTCCTTGTTTGATCATTTTAGTTATGATTGATTGGGTAAAGGCAGCAGAATTCTTAGTGTTTATTATTATCTTACAACAATGTGATGGGAATATCATTGGACCTTATATTCTAGGTGATGCGGTAGGATTACCTACATTATGGGTAATGTTCGCAATCATTGTTGGTGGTGCTTTGTTTGGAGTTGTTGGAATGTTTATTGGTGTTCCTACATTTGCGGTCATTTATACACTCGCAAAAAGAGGCATAAACCACAGATTGAAAGAAAAGAATTTAGATTTTGATGGTGAAATATAAAGGAACCTATAGGAAAGCTATTCAAAACAAAGAATTGGTATCAAGATAATCAAACAAGAAGAAAGATAAACAAGTAAAGATAGTTATCTAGATAATGATGTTCTATTGTACAAATAAGAAACATATAACAAATATCATGTGAAAAGATTTTTCGGTACTTACAAAAAATCAACTTTGAAAGTATCTTAACGATATGAAATGCATATTTTACCTTTGTTGATTGTGAATGGAAATTTGTTAAGAATGTAGGAAAATATACAAAATAAAATTGTATAACCTACATTCTTATTTTATTTGTATCAATCAAATAATGAAGATATTCATGTGCTTGTTGTTTTGTACATTTGTTATTTTTGATTGTTGTCCACTGCCATATAAGAAACAATGTATTACTGTAATGATCTGCAAGAAGTTCATTTGGAATTTCTTTTTGTTTTGCGGAAGGACAGTTTTTGAATATTAAACGCATTTGTGTATTCAAAAAATTTCTGAAGCTTGAAAACATATATCCAACTTCGCTGTTATGTGAAAGGATCTTGGTTATGATATTTTCATTTTGTTTTGTGAAATCATAAATACGATCAAAATAAAGATACAACATTTCATTTTCTTCTGTGTGATGGTATTCATTTAGTTTTATTTGATCTGTAAGTGTTTGCCAACAATAATTTAATAAATCATATTTATCATCAAAGTAATTATAAAAGGTTGCACGTGGATATTGTGCTACTTCACATAATAGGCCAACAGTGATTTCTTCAAAGGGTTTCTCAGATAATAACAGAAACATGTTTTTGGAGAATGCAGATAATGTTCTTTTTGCGCCCTTTGTTAATGGTTTTGTAATATCATATTTCATGACTACTCCTTTTGCGATATTTCAGATTTGTCCAAATTTAGAAAGATGGATTCTTTTGTTACTTGTTTTGCTTCGAATTACAGAATAATATCATTACAAGAAATTGACAAGTGTCAAAAATTATTCGCTTGTATGAAGGAGAGATATAGTTATGAATATTGCTGTGATAACAGGTGCTTCATCAGGATTAGGTGTTTGTTATGTAGAAGCTGTTATAAAATTATTTCCTGGAATTAAGGAATTGTGGCTAGTTGCACGGCGTGAAGAACGTTTAAAAGAAGTCGCAAAAAAATATCCAGATAAACATTTTGAAATCATTCCAATGGATATGATGAAAATGGAAAATTTCAAAATGCTAGAAAATAAATTGAAAGAGAAAGATCCACAAATTCAGGTTTTTATTCATGATGCAGGAAATTCAATTGGTGGATCATTTGAAGATATGAAACTTGAGGATATGCTTCAAATGATTGATTTAAATTGTAAGGGTGCAACCGCAATCACAAAGGTGTGTCTTCCATATATCATAGATGGTGGTACGATTTTAGAAGTATCTTCTACTTCTGCCTTTGTTCCAAATACAAATTTGATTGTATATTCTGCAACGAAATCTTATGTTTCTGCACTTTGTTTAGGATTGAAAGAAGAATTAAAAAG
>CAVLCI010000123.1:0-4094 GCA_963661415.1 Bifidobacteriaceae bacterium
ACACTAAAAGTTGAATCTACCACTTTAAAAGTAAGAGTTCCATCATATTTTTCTATTACATGACGCACATTTGTTAAACCATATCCATGATGTGTTACGTCTTTTTTTGTCGTAACAAGTTTACCATCTTTATGTTTTAAATCATGTTCAAAAGGATTACGAATAGTAATGACGATATTTCCATTCACTTCACCACCTGATATATGAATATTTCTTTTTCCCTTTTCTAAGTTCGATACAGCTTCAATCGCATTATCGATACAATTACCAAACAAAGTACATATTTCCATTGAAGATAAAAACTCTTTTTGTGTAAAAAACACATAGGAACTCAATTGAATGTCATATTGATCACATTCTATTTTTTTATTTAACAAAATCGCATCTAATGTTTGCCATCCTGTATGATAAGGTAATTCCATTTGTTCTAATTGATTCTTTAAATCTGTTATATATGCTTGAGATTGTTCCGTTTGTCCCATTCTTTCAATCGTTAACAAATGATTCTTCATATCATGATACAACGCTTGTATCATTTCATTATTTGTTTTGTCTTTTAAAAACAGATTATATTTCATCTGTAAATGATCACTAGCAAACTGTGTTTCTTCTCGTTCACGATTCAAAATAAAATATCGTTCAGAACTAACAAGCACTAGAATAGCTGCTAGAGCAAAAAATAGCACAAGTAAATATGCTAGTGTTAAATTTTCTCCTCGCATAGTTCGATTTGTCATTACAAGATAATCAAACAAAACTAAATTTGCGATAAAACATGCTGCGGCTGGAAAAAGCCCTAAAGTAATTTCATAAATAGATGGTCGTCTATCTCCATCAATTCGAATAAAATATTTCTTTAATAAAACTACTGCGATAACACGGAATATTCCTGCACATAATGTGAGTAAAGTAGATGTCGTAACATTTAATAACAAAAAGATAATCTGTACGCAACTAAAGCAAACACCCATAAATATCGTATAAAATATTGCTAAATAAATGGCATAAGAATATATACAATCTAAAAATAATATACCCCATAAAGAATACAATATGATGAAATAAACATATCTTAGTAATGTTTGTAGTATCGAACTATTCACTTGTTTATAAAGTAATAGAAGGCCTAAAACTAATAATGGTATTCTAATTAAAATAGATGACTTTGTTGGTATATCCTTCACCAAATATAAGTAACATCCTGCAAAAACAATAATATAGATGAATAGTACTGCAAATTGGTATCCAATCATAAAAACTTCTCTCCCCAGAATGTCGCTAGTTTTTCTTTTAAATCTTTCCGACGATGCTTACTTACAGGGATCTTAGTGCCATCTATTAACTCTAAATCTTGAAGTCCAATTGATTTTATTTTTTGCAAAGAAACTAAATAAGAAGTATGGCACCTAAAAAATAAATAATTTTTCAATGTATCTTCTACTTCTCTCATTGTCATCGTAGAATCTATATTATGATTCATTGTATGAATCACAATATGCCTTCGATCCGTTTCAGCATATAAAATATCATCAATTAATATACATGTATTTTTATCCCGACTATTCACAATGAATACATTTTGTTTACGGTTAGCATAATCTATTAATGCTGTACCAACAATGGAAGAAAATTGTTCATAACTAAGAGGTTTCAATAAAAAGCGATATGCTTGAACTTCATAACCTTCTAAAGCATATTGTATATAGTTTGTAAAAAAGATAATCGTCATATCAGAATTTGTTTCACGTATCTTACGAGCTACATCTAATCCATTCATTCCATCCATTTGAATATCTAAAATGAGTAAATCAAATTCCTGATAATGACTTCCTAATAATTCTTCCCCACTTTTAAATTCATGTAATTCAATTTCAATATTACTCTTGCTTGAGAAATCATTAAGATATTGTTTAAGCTCTTCTCTGATTGCATGATTATCATCACATATAGCAACTTGGAGCATATCCTACCTCCTTTGCTCAATTCGTATAAATCTTATCATATTTCCCCTTTGAAAAAGCTCAGTTATTCACCTTAAATGCCCAGTTACGCATTAGCGATTGAAAACACATTTAAAGTTGTTATTTTAATAACAAAATACACACAGATATTAAAGTGTGCAATTAGGAAAAGGAGAAATGAAATGAAGAAAAGATTTTTAGCCACTATTTTTGCGTTTTGTTTAGCACTTAGTGGTTGTGCAAGTTCAGGATCATCATCTTCCGAAAATGGAAAATATACTCCAGGAACTTACACTGCAACAGAAAAAGGTATGGGTGGAGATGTTACAGTAGAAATTACTTTCGATAGTAACAAAATGACAGATGTAAAAGTTACAGGTGATGATGAAACTCCTGGAATTGGAAGTCTTGCTGTCGAACAACTACCAGACTTGATTTTAGAAGCTCAATCAGCTGACGTAGATGTTATATCTTCCGCAACAATCACAAGTACAGCAATATTAAACGCTACTGCTTCATGTATTGCTAAAGCTACTGGTGCTAGCGAAGAAAGTGATGAAGAAACATTAACTGATGAAACAGCAGACATTATCGTTATTGGGGCTGGTGGAGCAGGTCTTTCCGCTGCCGTAAGTGCTGGTCAAAATGGTTCTTCTGTTATCGTATTAGAAGCTAATGGCATTATTGGTGGTTCTACAATTCGTTCTGGTGGTCATATTTTAGTATTCGACGAAAATATTAACGCTACTATGGAACGTAATGATGAAACTTTACAAAAATACTTAGACTATAACGCAGATGACTTTGGTGAATGGGGAGATACATTAACTACTCTTCAACAACAAATCCAAGAATATTTAGAAAGTGATCAAGAAGGACGCTTCGATAGTATAGAAATGGCACTTATCGATCACTACCTAAAAGGACAAGGAACAGATAAAGAAGGAAATGAAGTTACTCTTGACTTTGATTTAACAAAAACTGCTTTTGAAAATGCAAACGCATTAAATGCTTGGTTATGTGATTCTGGTATGGAATTACAAGATAAAATGTATAACGCTCATGGTGGAACACCAGTAGATGGTTCTAGTGGATTAATTAGTGCATTAGAAAATGCCGCAAAAGAAGTAGATGTAAAAATCTTAATGAATACACGAGCAACAGAATTAATTCAAGAAGATGGTGTTGTTACTGGAGTTATCGCAATAGGATCCGATGGCAATCAATATACATACCACGCAAATAAAGGTGTCGTTATCGCAACAGGAAGTTTCTCTTCTAATGGTGAAATGGCTGCTAAATATCAAACTGTTGGTGAAGGCTTAACAGAAGAAAACGGTAGTACAAATCCAAGCACAAATACTGGTGATGGAATTGTTATGGCTGAAAATATAGGTGCTCAATTACGCGATATGGGATTCTTATGTACATTACTATCTGGATACCATGGTGGATGCACTACTAGTGAATTTGGTAAAATTAATGGTACTCAACAATTAATCCTTAACGCTAATGGTGTACGTTTCACTAATGACACAAAATTATCTGGTATGACAACAATTGGTGGATTAAATGATCAGCCTGGTGCATTAGCATACTATGTTGGTGATAGTAAGATGATTGATGCGATTAATGCTGCTCAAGAAGGTTTAGCTACTGATTTAGCCTCGCGTGGTGATTGGTTTGTTGTCGCTGATACTTTAGAAGAAGCTCTTGAAAAAGCTGGATTAGATGTAGAAACAGCGATGAACAGCATTGAACAATTCAATTCCTATGTTGATGCAAATAGTGACGCTGATTTTGGCCGTACAGAATTCAATGGCAAAGTAGAAAATGGACCATATGTTGTTGCTAAAATGGAAAATTTATACCATTTAACATTTGGTGGTTTAGTCATTAATACTAACGCTGAAGTGTTAGATACAAATAATGAAGTTATTCCTCATCTATATGCTGCAGGAGATGTTACTAGTGGTTTTGAAGGAGCAACTCACCAAAGTGGTGATTGCTTAACAATGGTACTATATTACGGTAAAGTAGCAGGCGAAAAAGCTTCTAACAACTAATAAAATATAAATTTAAGCATATTAAAAGCATGTATGTTCATTCACACATGCTTTTTGTTTGTTACTT
>CAVLCI010000124.1:0-4042 GCA_963661415.1 Bifidobacteriaceae bacterium
TGATGTATTATTCTAATAAAGTCAACTACGTATTCATTAACTGTTAATCTTTTTGTGCAAAAAAAGAGACCGCAAGTTAAATGCGATCTCCATAGCTAATGAACTTTTTTCTTTCCTCGCAAGCAAAAACCATATTTTAATGGATCATCTGGATCAATTAGCAATGTATTAAACCCCGTCACAAAAGCTTGTCCTGTAATCTCTGGAATAATTGCATCAAAGTTACCTACTTTTGTTGTATCAAGAATTGTTCCTGTAAACTTTGTTTCTAAGATACTCTCATGTACAAACGGTTCATTGATACCTAATTCTCCTCTTGCATATAAATCAGCTAGTTTTGCACATGTTCCTGTTCCACATGGTGAGCGGTCCACTTCACCTTCACCTAAAACCACCATATTTTGAACATCCGCATCCTTGCTTTTTGGTTCTCCATATATTTCTACTAATTCAATCTTATTGATTTCTGGAAGCAGAGGATGTTGTACTTTTACATGTTCTTTTACATAGTTTAAAAATTTTAAGGCTATCGGAATATTATGATCCATATTTTCTGTAGAAATTTCTATTCCTAGTTCTGTCCCTTTTACAATTGCAAAAAAGCTTCCACCAAAAGAAATATCAAAAGTCACTTCACCCAAATCAGGAATATTTACTTTTACATCTTTTTCATAAAGAAACGCTGGCACATTGATAAATGATACGTTTTTAGCATGTCCATTTTCGACTCTTACATGAACCTTTACTAAACCTGCTGGAGCTTCCAAAACAATATCTGTATATGGCTCTGTTACTTTCACCATTCCTGTTTCTACCAGAACCGTTGCTACACCAATCGTTCCATGTCCACACATGTTCAGATACTCTGTTCCATCCAGAAAAATCATCCCCATATCCGCTAATGGACTAGTAGGTTCTGTTAATAGTGCACCAAACATATCCGCATGTCCCCTTGGCTCAAGCATTGTACTAGAGCGGATATAGTCATAATGTTCTGCCAGATATAGCTTCTTCTCCATCATACTATTGCCTTTTAATGTTGGCACTCCCCCTACTATTACACGTGTTGCTTGACCAACAGTATGAGAATCTACTACCTGAATGCTATGACTAAAATTCATAACTTTTCTCCTTCTCTAGAACTTATTTGAACGATCAACTGCTGCTTTAACCGCATCCATTACAATTCCATGGAAACCTGTTCTGCTTAAAACATGAAGACCTTCAATTGTTACTCCTGCAGGAGAAGTCATCGTATCTGTAATTTGATAAGGATGTTTACCAGTCTTTTGTAACATAATTCCTGATCCAATCAAGTTTTCAATCACCATATCTGTTGCGTCTTTTCTAGAAAAACCTGCTTCTACACCAGCATCAATGAATGCTGCGATAAAATACATCACATATGCTGGACCAGCACAGCTAAATGCAGTGAACTCATTATACAAACTCTCGGGGATAAACATTGTTTGACCAATTGCATCTAATAATGATGTAATTACATCTTTATCTTCATTAGAAATTGTTGTTGAAGTACAAACAGCACTATAACCATGACGTGCTTCAATTAATACATTTGGCATAACTTTCGCAATTTTTTTGTCATTACCAGTCCATGCATTAAGTCGTTCTAAGTCAATGCCAGCACAAATAGAAATAACAATCTGTTCTTTATTCAAATATGGGCCAATATGTTCAATTGCTTCTTGAGCATTTTGTGGTCGAACTGCAATCAAAATAATATCTGCTTTTTGCACTTCATCTTTTGCATCTTCTGTCACATGAACACCATATGTTTTTTCTAGGTAATCTCGTCTTACCGAAATAATTTCACTTACTGTAATATCATCTGCTTTCATGGTTTCTGTGTGAATAATTCCACGCATAATACCTTCCGCCATGTTTCCACCACCTATAAATACCATTTTTTTATTCAACATATTTACTTTTCTCCTTTTCTAAATAATTTTTATGCTTTTCTTGCCTTTATCTGTCTAACTAACAAATCTAGTGATGCCCAACATACAACAACAAATACAATCCATTTCAGATAATATAAATTAATATTTGTTGCAACATATGCTGCACATAACACCCCAAGCGTCCCTGGAATCAAAAATAATAGCGTTGGTTTTCTTGCATAATTTTCTAATTTAACAAATTCAGCAGAACCAAATGCCATAGAGCATGCACATGCACTCATCATGATTGGAAAAGCGACCAAAGGACTAACTCCTAATGCGTAAATTAGAGCTGTAGTTGGAGCAAATGCTCCAATCCCAATATTATTGAATGCACCTAGGAAAAACATACAAACTGCCGCAATGATTAGTTTTGTACCTTCTAGCCCTATTGCTTCACCATTACTAGGAAATAATCCAATCTGGTTACCTAGAATCATAATTGCCGCAACACCAAGACCAATTCCCATAAACCAACGAATCACATCTGCCGGAAGTTTTGCTACAATTCTAGGACTAAGTACCGATCCAACAGTCTGAGCAATAATCAAAATAATTAGCGTTTTGTAATCGCACTTTACAGCAGTGATATAGCATAGTGCCATTACCATACATGGAATCGTCGATTCAGTATTTAAAGTAGGTGGAATCAACTTATCTTCTACCGTTTTAGTCGTGCGATACACAAGGGTGTTAATCGCATAATCTGAAATACTCAATGTCGATAAAAACATAGAAACAAAACCTAAAATCACATAAAATGCAATACTTCCCTTTTCAGCCATTGCCTCTTTTATATGTGATTTCATATCACGAATCAAAAAGAAGACAAAATATAAATTTACTAGGACAATTATTGCAATCAACGCATTTTTCATACTAAACTCCTTTTCTTGTTGTCTTACAAAGCTAGCTTTTATGCTTTACATTGTAAGACAACATAATTTGCTTGTCAATATTTTAACAAAGTTTTGCGTATTATTTTGCCAGTTGTATAACAACGTTTACTTGCTTATTTGTAATTTAAAATTTCTTATGTTACTATGGTTCAAATTCAATATATTTTGTTAAGCCTTTAATAAAAAGATAAGGAGATGATTATCATGAATCTGGATTGGATTTCTCAAATCAATCTTGCGCAAGAAACGAATAAAACAGATGCCTTGTTAAAAACGTTAATCAATTTAATTACCACAAAAACATTACCTGCCGGTTATGTATTTCCTAATGAGAATGTCATGTGTGAGCATCTATCCATAGGTCGTGGCACACTTAGAGAAGTATATAAAGTACTAGAACAACGTGGTTTTATCACCCGTTCTAAGGCAGGAACGAGTGTAAATAATATTGAGAATTTGGCTCGAAACGGCACTTTTGATACTTCTTTACTCATGTCAGAAATCGATAATCTAATTGAGTTTTTACTAATTGTCGAGCCTGAAGCAGCTGCTTTAGCCGCAAAAAAGAGAACAGATGAAGAATTAGAAAAAATCTATAAAACAATGATGGATTTAGAACATATGAATCAACTAAAAAATTATGATAAAGAGCGTGAATTAAATGCATTATTTCATCAATATGTTCGTGAAGCTTCTCATAATAGCGTACTAGTTAGTTCTATTTCTTCTTCTCGCAAATACTTTGAAGAAAAAATTATCCATCCATTAATTAATGATTCTATCGCTTCTCAACAATTTATGGATGTCTGCCTAGTACAGCACTATAATTTATATTATGCGTTAAAAACCAAAGATGAAAATCAAGCACGAAAAATTATGCATGATCACTTTATAACGGATTTAGAATATATTAAAAAAAACGAAGAAGAATCTGAATAAATATCATTTTCATGAATTAAATAAAAACTTAAAGAATTGTACTTGTCTAATACACGTCTTTAAGTTTTTATATTATTGCTTATTAAATACAAGTTTATTCTAATAAAAATGATTAAAAATAGGTGAAAAATAAGCATGTTATCTAGACGGAGCTACTATTCTTGCTTAAAATTATTGGATATAAAGGGATGGGATTTATGATGAAGAAAGAGCAATCTAAATTATCAAAGATATTTATAACAA
>CAVLCI010000125.1:0-3914 GCA_963661415.1 Bifidobacteriaceae bacterium
CATATTTAGAAGAGTATGGTGAATCTAAAACAAATGATATTGCCCATTATATTCAATTAAGTCCATCTCGAACAAGAGCGATTCTAGCGCAATTAGATGGTGTCGAAAGTATTGGTACAAATACAAATCGAAAATATAAATTAAAGAAATGATCACTTATTAAGTTAAGTGATTTTTTTGATAATCAGAATTTCTTCACATTTCATACAAATAGTCTTCAAGCATATATTGTTAAATACATGTAAAGAAAGGATGTTTTATGGAATATATAGAGACTTTTGAAAGAGTAGAACATAAATATTTATTAACGATTTCGCAAGCAAAACAATTGTATAAATTAATAGAAGATTATATTCAGCCAGATATTTATCCACACTATTCTTTATATAATATTTACTTTGATTCTGAAGATTATCAAATGATATCTAAGTCAATTGAAGGACCAATTTACAAAGAAAAACTTAGAATTAGAAGTTACGGTGATATTCAGAATAATGATTTCATCTATGTGGAAATGAAGAAGAAATACGATGGAATCGTGTATAAAAGAAGAATTCAAGTAGATAGTCAACAAATCAACACATGTTTTGAAAATCAATCGCAAATTGGAAAAGAAATTACATATTTAAAACAATTCTACAATGCAGATAAGAAAGTATTTATTTCTTATGATCGAGATGCATATTTCGCTAGAAATGAAAAAGATGTAAGAATCACGTTTGATACAAATATTCGTTATCGCTTAGATGAACTATGCTTATCAGCAAGTCGCAAAGATCAAAAGATATTAGATGAAGATAAAGTTTTATTAGAAATTAAAGTGATGGATCGTTATCCAATCTGGTTAATTCAAGCTTTATCTAAATTGAAATTACAAAGAACATCATTTTCTAAATACGGAACAATATATACAAATATTTTGAAAGAGAGGAACCAATATGTTTAATTCAATACTTGCAACAACATCAACTTCTATTACGTTATTACAAATTACATTATGTATTTTAACTGCATTGTTATGTGGTGTCATCATTTCATTTTTTTATAAAAAGAGTGTACAAGTAACAAAATCATTTTGTACAACATTAGTAATCTTACCTTCCATTGTTATGGCAGTTATTATGTTGGTGAATGGGAATTTGGGAATTGGAGTAGCAGTTGCAGGAAGCTTCTCTTTGGTTCGTTTTCGTTCTTTACCTGGTAAAGCAAGCGATATCGCTATTATCTTTTTGGCAATGGCAACTGGTCTAGCAATTGGTACAGGATATTTAATATTTGCGATTATATTAGCTATCGTTGTTTCTGTTATCTTTATTTTAATCAATATGATTCCAGTGTTTGATAGTTCAAGAAATTATAGAACGTTAAAGATTACAATTCCTGAAGATTTAGATTATGCGAATACATTTGATGATATTTTAGAAAACTACACTTTAAAATATCATTTGAATGGAGTAAAGACAGTAAATTTAGGAACAATGTATTTATTGCAATATGAAATTGAATTAAAAGACACAAAATATGAAAAAGAAATGATTGATGCATTGAGATGCAGAAATGGAAATCTAGCTATTTCTTCTGTATTAAAAGCAGATGAAATGACAGATTTATAAGGTGTTTTTATGAAACGAAAATATAGTTTGATTCTACCGGTAATGTTGTTAGTGGGATGTGTTTCTAATACAACAAGCAATGCAACTACAACAGAAGAATCTTCCATTCAATTTGGAGAAAAAATCACAATTTCTGGGAATGGTTTATCTGTGAAAGATAATACTGTAACAATATCAAGACAAGGAACATATGTGGTTAGCGGAGAAAGTGATGAAGGGAAGATTGTTGTAGATTCACAAGTAAGTGGTGATGTAAATATTATTTTACGTAACGTAAACTTATCAAGCTCTTCAGGACCTGTCATTACTGTATCAGAAGCAGATACAACATATTTATATATCGAAGAAAATACAGAATCTACATTGTCTTCTACAGGAAGTGATAGTGATGAAGAAACTGCTACGATTCTTTCGCATGATGATCTATATATTTTAGGAAGTGGAACATTAAATCTTACTGCAGAAGAAGATGCAATTCACGCAAATGATTCTTTATATATAGAAGAATCTAAATTAAATATTCAATCTGGTGATGAAGGAATTCAATGTAATGATTATATTTCATTGGATTCTACAACGATTACAATTACTACAAAAGATGGTGCACAAACAAGTTCTTCAACATTTCCATCAGACATGGATTTTTCAGATGATGAATATAACGCAAAAGGAATTAAGTGTGACGGAGACATTGAAGTTGTAGATAGTTCAATTACAGTGAATAGTGAAGATGATGCATTACATTCAAATAGTAATATTACAATTACAAATAGTACTTTAAATTTGAAGAGTAGTGATGATGGTATTCATGCGGATGAATCATTAACAATCAATAGTGGATATATTACAGTTGAACAATCTTATGAAGGTCTAGAAGCAAAAGAAATCACAATCAATGATGGTGAAATTTCAATTACAAGTAGTGATGATGGTATCAATACCGCAGATGGTTCTTATACAGGAAATGACATGCAAAGTGATGGAAGTGTGTTAACGATTCATGGAGGAACAATTATTATCAATGCGGAAGGTGATGGTGTTGATATGAATGGTGATGGTTTGATGGATGGAGGAACACTAACAGTTTATGGTCCTTCTAGTGGTGCAGATGGTGCACTAGATTACAATGGAACATTCACAGTTAATGGTGGAACGATTCTAGCAGGTGGTTCTAGTGAAATGGCAGTAATGCCTTCTAGTGATAGTTCGGTGAATTGTATGATGTTAGACGCTAGTGGAACGGTTACAGTTAAAGATAGTGAAGGAAATGTAGTATTTACTTATGCATCTGATAAACAATATCAAAACTTAGTCATTGCTTCAGATCAATTAGAAACAAATCAAACGTATACGATTGAAAATGGAACAGAAACAACAGAAGTAACAATTTCTTCTAATCAAACAAATCTATCTTCTAAATCCAATAATCCAATGAGCGGTGGAGACAAGCAAGGTGGTCCAGGTGGACAAGGTGGTGGAAATATGCCACAAGGTCCTGGAAACAACGAACAAATGAATCCAAATCAACCACAAAGTGGAGAAAAAGAAGCATAAAAGAAAATGATATCGATTATTAGTCGGTATCATTTTTTTCTGGTATTAACATAATTAAAAATGCAAAGAATAAGATGAAGGAAGAAAACCAAATCGTTTTCATTCCAAATCTAGGAATCAAAGAATAACCTAAAGTAGCACCTAAGGCAAAAATAAATATAATGGCAAAATAATGCAATGCTTTGGTAAAAGAATCTTTTTTCTTTGTGCGAATCCAATGTGATAAAGAAGCTACGCCAGATCTTAAGTTTCCAATACACATTGTACTTGCGTATGGATAACCATGCATAGAACGAAATGTTTGTACCTGCAATGCACAAGCAAAAGAAACTAAACTATTTGCGAGTGCATTCAAAGATTCATCAAAGAAACCAGAAATAAATAACGCAATCATTTCGATCAATATAATATATTGTCTCCAATGTAATATTTTGGCTTCCTTCAAGTAACCTTGAACTTGTTCCGCAATAAAGATACCTACCGCAAATGCCAATAAAGGAAACAAATAATGTAGTGCATCATTCCATTGACCATCTGATATTTTCGAACCAAGTAAAACAATATTGCCTGTTTGTGCATTCGCAAAAACATGGTTTCTAGCAAAATAAGTATATGCATCTTGTAAACCACCAGAGAAAGTGATGATCATTGCAAGTAAAAAAGTTTCAGATATCTGTTTATATTTAATCATACGCGATTTATTATAGTACGCTTTTGGAAAATGGAAAGAATAAGTCGTTGTTTTGT
>CAVLCI010000126.1:0-3834 GCA_963661415.1 Bifidobacteriaceae bacterium
GATTAATAGAATCGGATATAAAGGCGTTAAAGCTATTACTTGAATCCCAACTAGATTGCGTGAATTCAAGCGAATCATCTAGATTATTTAAATCGATATTTAATATCGCAAAGATTTGATATGTTCTTGTTTCGGATTCAGTAATGAAGTTAAATGTATCGTGCTTTTTGTAGTAATTCTCATCGGTATAGTTCATAAGTGGTGTAAATAAGATGCTACTCCATTTACTAGAGTGACCATAGATCACAACGTTTTTTGAATCGATATTTCCATCAGCTGATACGAAAGGGATTCCTGCATTGGCGTAGTTTTGTTCAATATTTCTTCGAACATAGTAATCATTGTTAGGAGCTTGAACGATTGGCTCATAGATAATACGATCATCAAATTCTAGTATTCCAACAATATCATCATTAGTTTGTTTCAATAAAGATAAAGAAAGCTCCTTTTCAGAAGCTTCCTCACTTTCTTTTGATTCTGTTTTTGTACTTTCAGTAGGCTTTGATTCAATATAATAATCTGAATAATCATAAGCTTTCTTTGTTCCAAATTGATAATACAGTAAACCACCAATCAAGCTTAATGCAGTGAAGGTGATTGCTGCTATTTTTATCTTCTTGTGTTTCATACTATCTATACCCCGGTATTTGGAACAACGATACGCTCATTTTCAAAGTAATAAATTACTGTATCTGTATCTTTATCGGCCTCTACTTTATAAGCTTTTGATTTGTCAGCTAATTGATAAGAAGTAGGGGCTTTAATTTCTTTGAATTCATATTCATGGCCATAAATCGCATCAGCAAGTACGGCTTTACCATCTTTAATAATGTGCTTTGTGATTTCTTCACTGCCAACTTTTCTAGAATAGTAAGTGCCATCTTCAATATCTAAGATAATTTGTTTATTTTCATCAGTCTTTACTGTTTGAACAATCTTTGTAAACTCTTCATCTTTGGAGATTTCATATTCTTCATCTGTTGTATCGCCAACAATCATCAATTGGCCACTGGCTAAAGTAGTAACATAAGCATCTGCTGTCTTATCATATACTTCAAAAATTGCTCCATTCAAGAAATGATCTTGATGATCCTTATCTACTTTATTAACATCAAGTTCTAATCGACGTTTTTCATTGTGCAATTCTAAAGGAACAATGACTGTTGCTTTTGTGGTATCTTCATCATATTCAAAAGAAAAATCATGTTCTTCTTCATCTAATATAAAGCCCACATTGGTTTCTAATTCTTTAACATAGTATTCACCAACTGGAAGATCTAGTTGTTCAACATTCTTTCCATCTTTATCTAGAGTTAATAAACCTACTAACGAATCTTTATCAATCAATACTTCCTCATTTAAAGTAATATCATTTTTAGTATAGACACCAAATACAACATCTTTATAAGCATCTTTATCTTCATCTTCAAAAGTCTTTGTGATATCTAGTTCTAGCTTTTGTCTTTCATTGACATAGCTTTGTTTGATTTCAACTACATCAATCATTTGACCAGCATATTCAATGTCAAAATCATAACTTGTTTCATCAAGTACAAATCCAGTTTGGGTAGCTGTTTCCTTAATGGAATATTTTCCTAATTGAAGAAGGGAAGAAGTGGTAATTCCGCTTGTTGTAGTAAAGGTATCAACGACATCGCCTTTGTTAAACCAAACAGTTCCTTCTGGAGTAACAATATCTTCTCGAGCGGTAATTTCATATGTTACGCCTTCTAGATATTTTTCTTCATATGTTGGAGTATAAATAGTTCCATAATCAGAATCTTTGGTTGTAACGCCACTTAACATTTCACCATACTTCTCTACATATACTTGGCCTTTTTGAGTAGTATTATCAAAATTCATAAAGATTTCTGTACTTGATCCATCTACATTTACAGGGATTTCGCTATCTTTTAATACATAACCTTGAGGAGCTTTAATTTCTACAATTTTATACTCACCATACTTTAAAGGACTAGGTAAATGTACAGATCCGTTTTCATCTGTAATAAATGTATCTGTTTCATATTTTGTAGGGTAAGTTACTGTTTGTGTTACATAATTACCATCCGCATCCTTTAACTTAAATTCAACACCACTAGCAGGAATTCTTTTACCTGTCTCGCTGTCAGTTTTATAAATAGTTAGTTCAGCTTCAATTTCATTATTGTAGATGTTATAGAAGTAGGTTTTATTGTTTTGATCTATTTTCATCTCAAATGGTTTTAAAGTTTCATAACCTTCTTTTTCTCTTTCTTTGATAATGTAAGTTCCATATGGAAGATAATCACTTATGGCTCTTCCATCTTCATCGGTAGTTAAGGTAGCTACTGTTTTATTACTAGATTTTAGAATGATATCAAATACAAAGTTTTTACCTGGTTTATCAACATGTGAACCATCATTATTACTATCAATTGTTTTGGCTATCTCAATTCTTCCTTTAATAACTTGATCTTTGATTGTAGTACTAAAAGTTGATGGTGTGCTATCACCAGAATATTTAAGTTCAACACTATTACAAGTACTGTTGTTCAAATATCCTTCTGGAGGAGTGATTTCACAAACATTTAATGTCGTTCCGACTGGATATTTCTTTGACTTGGCTTTTGAACCACTAGTTGTGATTGTTTCTAAAGTATTTCCGCTTGAATCTTTAATCGCAAAAGTCGCACCGTTAAATGTTGCATCACCTTGTGTACTTGTTCCTGTTTCAATATCTTGTTTTTCAACTTCGATATCCGCATATAATAATTCAAAATTCAATTTAAAATTAGGAGAAGGATCTCTTCTACTTGCTAGAAAAATAACTCTTTGGTATCCAGAAGAACCATAGATAATGTTTACATCTCTTGCACCAAAATTTCTTGAAAAAGTAAGTGTTTTATCATAGTTTTCTGAAGTGATAGATACTGTTAAATTATTACCATTTACAGAAGCGTTAATACCATTGCCGCTTGTAATAGAATAATTGCTTAAAGTTCCTTTTGAATCAGTTAATGTAACAGGAGTATTTAATCCCATCTTGATTGTTTGATTGTTGAATGAAGGTCTTCCTTGTGGAGTACTTCTTAAACTATTGATTTCATTTACTTCACTTGAAATATCATATGTTGTAGTTCCATCCATGTAGTAAGGTTGATACCAATTACCAGTAACAACTTGCCAAATCATAATTTGCGTTGCGACATAGTAGTTTTCACTTTCATGTCCTGGATAAGAATAGCCGTAATAGTTGATTTCCCAAATATCTTGTCTTTGATTTTCGCTTAATTCATCCCATTTGGCAGTATCTTCGCTATACTCATTTCCAGAAACAAATAGTTCCATAGGTTCAATACAGAATACGGTTTTATCACCAACATAAAGCTGAGTTACATAATCGTATCCAAATTGATTATCAATGTAGATCTTTGCATAACGTGTACCCTGTGAAGTTGTGTCTGTAAGCATAATGTCATTCTCATTAATGATTTGATCAGGAAACACATCTTCTAGATACCCAAGCTCTGTGATTGTATCTAAATCACTTTCTGTATTTGTGATTTCTTCTGCATTAATCGTCATTGTATTCATAAAAGAATTCAGTATCACTAATGCAGATAGAAAGAATTTACTGCCTTTCTTTAGTATATTTTTCATCTTTATTTTCCTTTCGTTTTATCTTTTGCAACAAAAAAGACGAGAAGCCTCGTCTATTAAATTCATTTTCATTTATCACCGCCTAATTAATTAAACTTCCATTACTCCAAAGATTTAATCCGTAATAAGCAACGCTATGATCATTTCGGTATACAGGCTGAACAGAGTAATTAGTGATTTCTGTTTCACCAA
>CAVLCI010000127.1:0-3751 GCA_963661415.1 Bifidobacteriaceae bacterium
CCTTAAAATTTATCTCATTTTATGTTTTCAATTTTCT
This sequence comes from Bifidobacteriaceae bacterium, assembly GCA_963661415.1. Classification (GTDB taxonomy): domain Bacteria; phylum Bacillota_I; class Bacilli_A; order Erysipelotrichales; family Erysipelotrichaceae; genus Bulleidia. Next base: position 38 of record CAVLCI010000127.1, read on the forward strand.
TTTCTAACAGTTGAATTTCTTGTTTCAATCATTGCTTCTGATTCTCCTTGATTATATCGATACTCACAATGTTCTATTCTCTAAAAAAGATTAGATGTGATTCATCTAATCCTTATGATGTTATTTATTTGTATACTCTACAATTGTTTCTACTACTTTTTTAGCGTCCAATGGTTTTGAAATATGTGCGTTCATTCCAGCGTGTAATGCTGCTACTTTATCTTCTGTAAACGCATTCGCTGTCATGGCAATGATTGGAATTGTTTTTGCGTTTGGTTGATTTAAATTACGAATCGTTTTAGCTGCGGAATAACCATCTAAAACTGGCATCATCACATCCATTAAAATACAATCCAAATTGTTATTCGCTAAATATTTTTCTACTGCTTCTTGACCATTCCAAGCAACAAAGACATTTGCTCCTCTTTCTTCTAATAAGAACTTCGCAATTTCCATATTCAATTCATTATCTTCTACTAATAGAATATTGAGTCCTTCAATGGAAGCTTCTTTTTTTTCTTCTGGTAAAGCATTTACTGTAGAATGATCAATTTCAAATGGAAGAATTACATCAAAAGTCGAACCTTCTCCTTTGATACTTTCTACTGTAATTGTTCCACCCATCTTATCTACAATACTTTTTGTAATGGACATCCCAAGTCCTGTACCAAAATAATTTGTACGTGAAGAAGTATCTTCTTGTGTAAAGGATTCAAATACATGTTCTAAGAATTCTTGACTCATACCAATGCCTGTATCACGACATTTAAATTGTAGCTTTGCGGTATTTCCATCTTCTTCTAAAATTCTACATGTAATGTATATTCTTCCATGATCTTTATTGTATTTGATTGCATTTCCAATGATATTCATCATGATTCTCTTAAGATGTACTGCACTTCCAACAAAACACAATCCTTTAATGTCACAATTTTCTTGAATGATTGTAATATCTTTATCATCAGCTTGTTTTTTCAAGGAATAATATACTTCTTTAGAAAGACTTATCATATTAAAAGGAACAGATTCTAATATGATTTCTCCTGTTTCAAGTTTACTCATATCTAAAACTTCATCAATCAAATCTAATAATATCTTAGACGCTTCCCTAATCTTTCCTCTACATTCCGCAAGCTTTTCAGTATCTTCAGAATATTTATCTTCAATATCCAACATTCCCATAATGCCATTGATTGGTGTTCGAATATCATGAGACATACGCATCAAGAATTCTGTTTTCGCTGCATTTGCACGATCGGCACTTTCTTTTGCGGCAATCAATTCCTTCTGATGTGCTTCTTCTTTTTCATGTTCTTTCTTTTCTTCTAATTTGTGTTCTTCAATGATTGCGTCAATATTTTGAAAGCCTAAAATGATTTGATCTTTTACATCTGGAATATTACTTGCGTTATATTGAAAATAACGAATTTTTCCATTTGCGATACTACGATAGTTCCCAACATATTCATCTTGTTTTGAAAGTTGTTGTATTAAATTCTCTACACTTAAGGCATGAAGTAACATTTCTTGATCATCTGGATGTACAAGCGTCTTGACCCAAGGTACGATTAAATCCTCATAAGAGAATTCTTGTTTTTCATCTGCCTTTGGAAGTTTCACATAAGTCGTTTCAAACTTTATGACTTTCGCTTTGTTATTTTTTAGATTTACTAAATATACATTTTTAAAATTGCGAGAAAGAACTTTAATAACAGATTGTGATTGTTCGATTTGTCTTCCTAATGTATTTGGAAATTCTTCATTTTCCATTTGTTCTTTATCTGGAACAGAATGATGAATATGAATCACTTTCCATGTTCCATCTATTAATCCATATAAAATCGAAAAACGCGTATCCATATTTACAACAACAGAACCATTCTCAAATACACCAAGTATTAACACGCTTCCATAAACAAGTACATGATGTTCATCTAATATTTGTTCATTTTGCGTAAAATCTTTCCATTCAAAATGAATCTTTTCACGTTGATTCACATCTATCAAAAAAGATTGTAAGAATTCTTCTAATGATTTATAGAATTCCTGTTTCCCTGTACCAATTACACTTAAATGCTCATCTAACAAAGAAACGATTTTCATGTCTTCTTCAGAAGTAGAATTTAAATAGGAATTGAGGATATGTTGTGTTAGTTGTTTAAAATCAACATCAAAATGTTTCGCTAAATCAAATAATTGTTGTGTCATAACCTCACCTGCCACTCAAAATGTATTTAAATATACTCAAACACATCGAGAAATTGAAGTCCTCACGGATACTTCTTACTGCTTCAACGTGTATGCTTTGGCGATTACAAGTAATACGCTACTCACAAGTTCTTGTACACTCCACAGTCGTAAATTCCTGCGATAGCCCACAGTACATACTTACGTTTGCTTGATTATGCAATTTCGTAAGTTAATGCATCCCTCAAATTAAGACTTGCATTGAAATCCCTATCTTCAATATATCCACAATTACAACGGTATATTCTGTCTGAAAGTTTTAAATCTTTCTTGATAGCACCACAACAGTGACATATTTTAGAAGATGGATACCATCTGTCTACAACTCTTAACTCAATACCATTTTCATCACATTTGGCTTTTAGCTTAATTCTAAATTCATAAAATTTTTGTGATGCAACAGCCTTTGAAAGATGCCTATTCTTCATCATTCCTGATACATTCAAATCTTCAATAGTTATATAAGATGGCTTGGTTTTCACTATCTCAGCTATTGTTTTATTGATATAATCAGTACGAATGTTATCTATCTTATGATAAAGTTTCTGTACTTTAAGCTTTTGTTTTTGTATATTCTTTCGAGTGGACTCTCCTTTCTTTAAATTTTCATATTTGCGTGAGAGACATCTTTGTTCTCTACGCAATGTCTTTTCTAATTTCTTGACTCTTGCTGACTTATTAATATTCTTATAAGTTTCACCATTAGAAACAATCGCTAAGTCTTTTAAGCCTAAGTCAATTCCTATACCGCTATTGCTATTATTAGCAATCTTGACATCAGGAATTTCAACAAGAACTGATACATAATATCTGCCTGCTTTAACGGATACTGTACCGCTTTTGATTTTCCATCCGTCTTTAGAAGTAGGAATATAGCCTTTTTCTTTAATGCGTACCCATCCTAAAGTTGGAATATTGATTCGATGCCTTTCACATCTACAATCCGTAGGATTGTTTTTTACGAAATACATCTTTACATCCGACTTATCTTTCTTTTTGAATTTAGGAAAAGCACTCTGATGTTTGAAAAATCTTGTAAATGCAGTACATCCGTCTTCAATTGACTTCTTTACAGATTTTGAATATGCTTCCTTAATCCATGCTTTATCAGGATGATTAGGAATATACTCATTATTAAGCCATACGCTAAAACTTTTACCAGTCATGAATTTTTCACCTTTATCATGTAACGCTTTGTTATGACTAAGATAAAAGTTGTAGACATATCTGCAAGTACCAATGGTCTTTTTGATTTTGATTTTCTGTTCAGATGTTGGGTTAATTTCAGTCTTGAAGCTCTTTAGCAATTTCCTCAACTCCTTCTATTTGTTTTTTTTAATAATAATGTACTCCATGAGTACGTTTGAGCATATTTGCTCACTAATGTCAGTGCTTTTAATTACATAGAGAATCCTCCTAAAGTTTTTGAGTAATAACTTTTTATCATGTCATTATTGTATATGATGA
>CAVLCI010000128.1:0-3712 GCA_963661415.1 Bifidobacteriaceae bacterium
CTTCAGAATATGTTAATTCATAATCTGTTCCTTCAACCAATGTCTTAGTTGTCTTAGTATCATTGATTTCTGGCTTTTGAGCTTGAGAAGCTCCATTGTACTTAACATCATCTAATGTACTTACTTCAATACCAGTCTTATCACCTTCAGGTGTATCTGGTGTATCAGGAATAATGCTCTTAGCTGTTATTGTTAACTTACCTTCAACTGTTTCAACATTGTAGTTGTCAGCTTTGTAGTTTTCACCATAAGTGATTTCGATTGCATTATCTGTTTCACCTACATTTGTGATTGTTCCTGTAGCTTTAGCACTTGCTTCACCTTCAACGAATCCATCACCTTCAACTGTTACTTCTGGAGCTGTTAATGCAGTTCCATCATAGACCTTTGAAACACTGCTAGAAGTTAATTTCACATTTCTCTTAGTGATGTTGTAAGTTCTTGTAACTTCACCAGCATAGTTTCCTTTACCTGTTACTGTTACTGTTACCTTACCTACGTTAGTTGTATCTTCACTGAAACTCATTTCGTAATCAGTGCCTTCTACTAATTCGTTATCGCTATTATTTGTAACTGTTGGCTTTTGTTCTTGAGATTGTCCGTTATAAACTACATCTCCAAGTGTACCAATTTGAACGCCATTGTATGAAGGATCCTCTGGATCAATATTTTGTGATTTGATTTCAAATGTAGCAGGTACATATTCTACTGTATAGTTACCTTGGACTTCATCACCTGTTACTGTGATTGTGTATGTATTTACATTTTCACCAGCTTCTCTTGTTGGTGTGTTGTACTTGATTAAGTCTGTTGCTTTTTCTTTTTCAGAGTCAATCAATCCTTCTACCTTTGCTGTTAATTCTGGATCAGCTTCTCCATATACCTTAGTCTTATTGTCTGCTGTTACTGTTACTGCTACAGGTGTTACTGTTAATGTATATTCACATGATGCATCTTGATAATTTTTATTTGATGCTACTGCTTTTACCTTTACAGAACCTACATCTGTTTGACTTGGTTTGCTTTCTGATGCTACCCATTCCTTTGTTTCTTCATTATATGTGAAGTAAGAAATTCTTGTATCTTTTTCTACTGATACTGTTGGTGTAACTGTTAGTGCCTTACCATTGTATGCACTTGTTTCATCACTTGCTTTGATTGTCATTTTATCAGATGCTGTAATTGTTAGCTTTCCATTTACTACTGTTACGTTATAGTTATCAGCATTTGTTCCTTTATTCAATGCATATGTGAATGTGTTGTCACTTGAACCAACATTTGTTTGTGTTCCAGTTACAGCATATGTTGCACCTTCATCTTTAGCGAATCCATCACCTTCAACTGTTACTTTTGGAGCTGTTAATGCTGTGCCATCATAAGTCTTGCTCTTTGTTTCAGAAGTTAATGTAACTGATCTCTTATTGATGGTTAATTTTTCTGTAGTTTCTACATAGCCAGAATAATAATCGCTAGAAGCTCTTACATTTACTGTCTTACTATCTTCTGCATTAGTTGCAGTGATAGTTGTTGGAACCGTTGTCCAGTTTTCACCGTCTATCGAATATTCTACCTTAACAGCGTTTTTGTTTTTGTCTTCAGCTGTTGCTACTCCAGCAGTATATGTTGATCCATCATATGTCTTAACTACATCTGTTCCAGTTAATGTTACATACTTGTTAATATCTGGCTTATTAGCACTATAAATTGCATATAAGTAAACATCAGAAGTAATCTTTGTTTCACCATCAACATATATATCACTTGCCCATTGACCAGTTCCATCAGCTTTTGTATTCCAACCTAAAAAGTTATAAGTATAACCTTCTTTCGGATTTAGATAAGTAGGTTCTCCTTTTGTTGTGGCTTTGAAATAATAATCATAACTTTCGCCATTCCACGCGTATGTAGATGATACCTTATCATATTGTTTGTCTCCATTAAAGTAATAGATTTGATATGGATTTGTTGTATCAACCTTCTTATACACTAGATGCAATACACCAGTAGGATTGTAGGCGAAATATCCATCTTTATCAGGTCGTTGTGTTTCATTACTACATTTAAAGCCTAAATAAGAATCGTATCCGCGAATCTTTTCACCAAAATTTTTAAATTCGGTTGCATAGTACTTTTCACCACTATAGTGACCTGACCAGTAAAAGTATGCATCTTCAAATACATAACCATCGATAACACCTGCAGGTTGCGCAAATGTTGACTTGTTGATACTTACAGTATCATCAAATGTAAACACTGTAGTTGCTCCACTTCCTAAACTGATATCATTACCTTTTTCATCTTCATAACGAATCTTAATTCCATTTAAACCTTTTGTATCAGAATCAGAAGAACTTACAACATATGCTTTAATTCCATCTGCAACTACATTAATTGTAAAATAATCTTCTCCCCATGAATGACTTGTATGATATCGACCTGAGTTAGAGCAATAATAATGAACAATTTTTACTGTACCTTCATTTTTTCCTGTAACAGTTGCTTCTAATTTTTCGTAGTAGTCGCCAGAAGATACATTTAGATTTATTATATTTTTATCACCATAATAAACTATCCATTTTTGAGTATAATAACATTCTATGTTATTATTCTTGTTTCCATATAAAGTAATAGTATCGCCAATATTTATAGTGTAAGATTCGTTTTTACCAACAACTTCAATATCTTCTTCACTGTTTCCAAAATGTTCAGCTAATTGAGTTTGTTGATCTTCAGTAAAATTAGCCATTAAATCATCAAGATTTTCATACTGATCATATAATGCATCTAACTCATCTGCACTAAGAGTAATAATGTAATCAAATAGTTGATTACTAGTTAGCTTGTTTAAATCAGAATAATCAATTTCTTCAGTTTGTTCATCATCAGATTGATCTGCTGGTTCACTTTCAGCAGGAGTATCATCTGTATCTTGAGAAACTTGATTAATATCTGAAGCGTTATCTTCACCATTTGCTACAGCAACTGTGCTTTCAGATCCATCATTAGAACCTTCTTCAACAGTTTCTTCTTGATTTTCTTCAGGAATTGTTTCTTCTTGTTTTGTTTCTTCTTCTGTTACAGATTCTGTATCAGTAGAAGTTTCTTCAGGAGTTCCAATTTCTTGTTGTGTGTTTTCTGTTTGTTCACTTGCAACTTCTGTTGCCTCGCCTTCTTCTGCATTTAATGCTTCTGTCTCAGTTTCTTCTTCAACAGGAACATCTTCAACTGATGCAACCATTGTTCCGTCTTCAGGTTGAGCAGAAACACCATTGTCATCAGCACGAACTGTAGAAAGGTTAATGCAAGTAATTATCATTAATAATGATAATACGAACTTTGTTGCCTTACTAAGTGTTCTCATATAACGTCTCCTTCCGTTTATTTTGTCATAGAGTATAAGAGCTCATATTCCTCTGCCCTCTTAAACAGTTAAAGAATACTATCGCACAGTTATAACAAGGTTATAAAATAAAGAATTCCAAAATTTTATGTGATTATTTTGTGATTTTCTAATAATTAAGAGATGTTCTTTCCTATTTCATAAGAAAAGCACCAGCAATGAAGGAGACTCAATTGCATGGTGCTATCTTGTACTTAATCTGGTTAGGGTATCAGATTATTTAGCATACAGGGGCAGTCTAACACGAAATGTATTTTTGTAAACATACAAATTACTTATATTATCGATAAATAATAAATAGGTTCATCATAT
>CAVLCI010000129.1:0-3579 GCA_963661415.1 Bifidobacteriaceae bacterium
AGTATAACAGTTTTGTTTCATCTAAAAAAAGAGAAGATTTTCATCTTCCCTTATCTTATTTAATTAAACCACTTTCTTTTAGAAGTAATTCAATATCTGTACCTTTGAACTTTTTAATTATACCTTCAATTGCTTTCTTTTCCACAAAAGTTAATGGTGCTTCATCAATTGATTTTTTATCGATAGCATAATATGTAGCTCTCAATAATTCTCTAACATCATATTGTGATCCCCATACTTCTGGTACAGCTCTATCTACATCTAACAATGTATAAACTGCTTCCATACCTGTACGAATAGAATATTCCGTTGTAAAGATCGTATCTCTTGGTGTTTCTGCGAATTGACCAATGAAGGAGAAATTCACTGCGCCATGAGGAACTACAAGTGGTCTATCTGACTTCTTTCTTGGCTGGAAGAAAGCGTTAATATAAGGCATATAACATGTTGTCGTGTTACATGCAGAATTAGCCAATTCTTCAATCTTATCTTCATCAATACCAATATGATATAACCATTCTTGGCAAACTTCTGCACCTGTACATTCCTTCATAGGTTTTCTTACATAGTTACCAGGTCTATTTGTATTTAAAGAATATACCCAAACTAATACAGAATCTTTATTCTGTGATTTAAATTGAGGTTGACGATTGATTGTCCAACTTAAATACCAATTATTAACTGAATCCTTTACTGTAACAATACCACCCGTTGTGACTCTACCACGACGTGGATCTCTTTTACAAACTTGAATGATATGTTGAATAATTTCTTCATTGCTTGTTTCAACAGTTGCACTCATCCAGTTTGTAGCTTCTGTATCAGAACAGAAATTATCAGGATCACCAAATTCACCATGTTTTGCTTGCTTGGCAATGTTTTTCCACATATCCCAAGATTCACCACATCCATCTTTTATACCACTTAAATCTGGAGCTGTATTTTGATCACCATAACAACTTGTATCTGTACAACATCCATTTGTGATAAATACTAAATCATCTTCTGTTAATGAGATATGTTCCTCTTCACCATCTTTTATTAATACAATTTCTTTTGCGACTTTTCTATCTTTGTCATCTGTATCAATAATGACATTCTTAACATTCATGCCATATTCAATTTGAACACCGTGACTTTCAAGATATTTTACTAGTGGAAGAATCATACTTTCATATTGATTATATTTTGTAAAACGCAGTGCAGAAAAGTCTGGTAATCCATCAATATGATGTACATATCTACATAAATAACGTTTCATTTCTAAAGCACTAGACCATTTTTGAAACGCAAACATCGTTTGCCAATAGAGCCAAAAGTTTGTTGACCAAAATTCATCCGGTAATACATCTGAAATCTTTTTATCTTCTAATTCATCTTCAGATGTCATGAAAAGTTTAGCCAATGCCATTGCACTTTTCTTGTCAAGATTGAATTTTCCATCTGTATGTGCACTTTCTCCACGATTTTGTGAAGCTCTACATAATGAATAGTTTGGATCTTCTTTGTTTAACCAATAATATTCATCTAAAACAGAAACACCTTCTGTTTCAATGGATGGAACATCTTTAAACATATCCCACATAACTTCAAAATGGTTATCCATTTCTCTTCCACCACGCATGTAGAATCCCTTTGTGACATCTTTCTTACCATCACAACTACCACCAGCAAGTTCTAATTTTTCTAATAAATGGATTCTATCTCCTGAAATTTGTCCATCTCTAACAAGATAGAACGCAGCGGACAATCCTGCTAAACCAGTACCAATAATATAAGCTGTTTTTTTATCAGCGTCCTTTGGTTTTTTTGGATGTGCAAATGCTTCATAAGTTCCTGAACCGTAATACATAAAATTCTCCTTTGTGTTTATGTTAGGAGTATAGCATTTGAAAAAAGAAAGTGAATTTACAGAAATCAAAAAATGTCGTATTAAAACGACACTTTTTCAAATATGTAAAAAGGAATTCTATTTCGAATTCCTTTAACATTACTTAGCTAATTTCTTGTAAAGAGTTACGAATCTTTCAGCCAAGATTCCGAATCCTTCAGCACTCATCAACTGGTCTTCAGCATGAGTTAGTAATAGATCCATTGTAACTTTATCACCTTGTGCTGTTTGAGTTAATAATTTAGCGTGAGCATCATGTCCTTCAACATAAGCATCTTGACCTTCTTTAATTAACTTTTCAGCTTCTTCAAAGTTTCCTTCAGCTGCAGCATCGATAGCTGCGATATAGTTAGAACGAGCTGTTCCTACTGCTGCAATAATGTTAAACGCAATTAATTCTGTACCTTCCATGTTTTCTCCTTTTTAAAATGTACTTTTATGTACTTAACGTTATTATCATAATATGAAAACGGTTTCTACGCAAGAACGTAGAAACCATTTTTTTATTTTTTATCCATTCAATTTCTTTTCAGCTAAGTCTAGAACAGCTTTACCATCCATTAAACCATAAGCTCTCATATCAATTGCTTCAACAGGCTTGTCAGGGAATTGAGACTGTAATTTTCCTAAAGCGAAACGAACCTGTGGTCCAATCAAAATAACATCTGCATCTGGACCATGTTTGTCAACTTCATTTAAAGAATAAGCAGCGATATTATAATCAGCGCCTCTCTTTGCAGCTTCTTCCTTCATCTTATTTACAAGTAAACTTGTAGACATGCCTGCGGAGCAAAATAGTGTAATATTTTTTGCCATAATTATTTACCTTCTTTCTTGGAATTCTCCGTACAAATATAATAGTATATAAGCGCTTACAATTCAATGAAAAAATTAAAATTTTATTCAGTTGGCAGAAAAATATTCTTCCATTGTTAAATTAGAATTCATGATATTTTGTGCAAATTCAATACCAACATAACGAAAATTCCATGGAGAATATTTTATTCCAGTTACCTCTTCTTTACCATTTGGATATCTTAAAATAAAACCAAAACGAGCACAATTTTGAATCAACCATTGATATGCGTCAGTATTTGAAAAATTCGTGTTTAATTCATACAAATGATCTGTTGTACCTAAATCTACAGCTAAACCTAATTGATGCTCTGATGCACCAGGAATACAATCAATTCTTGCAGCTTCTGTTAATCCAAATAAATTTTGATAATAAGATTGAAGATCTACTTGATCCGAATATGAACGATATCCAGAAACAAGATATAAAGAAATACCACTATCTGAAGCTTCTTGAAACATGTTTTCTAACGCTTTCGCAGCTTCTAGCCTTAGTTTCTGATTATCATTTTGCGCGACATTAGGATTCACCAAATCAGAGGGAACATAATCTGATTCAATTCTTTGTTCCTTATTAACGATTCTTAAGAATGAATCATTGGATGTTGTATCATAAATAACTGATTCAGGAGTTACTGTTGGTAAAATTGTCGGAACAGTAGAAGGTGTGCTACTTGTTGTTGGTGGTGTAACTATTGTTTCCTTATTATAATCTTTATTTTGTTTAGTTGTTCTGCCACTGAGAAGAACATATAAAAGAGATAGTGTTAAAGAAGCACTTAATATTAATATAAAATAGAGTTTTCTGTATAAAGCACGAATATTCATAATAA
>CAVLCI010000130.1:0-3476 GCA_963661415.1 Bifidobacteriaceae bacterium
TTTTTATTTTCTATGATTTCTCCATCAACGATATGTAATACTTTTTTTGCGTGATTGGCTACATTTGCGTCATGTGTAATCATAATAATCGTTACACCTTCATCATTGAGTGATTGGAATAATTCCATGACTTGTTTTCCACTAGCTTGATCAAGTGCACCCGTTGGCTCATCCGCAAGTAACATTTTAGGATGGTTGATTAACGCTCTAGCAATCGCAACTCTTTGTTTTTGACCACCTGATAATTGTTTTGGTTTGAATTGCACACGTTCTTTTAATCCGACTTTTTCTAATGCATCAAAAGCGCGTGCATTTCTTTCTTCTTTTTTGACACCTGCATAAACCAGAGGTAACGCTACATTTTCTTGTGCAGATTCAGATGGTAATAAGTTAAAACTTTGAAATACAAAACCAATTTTATGAAGTCTAAGATCACTCAAATCATTTTCGTTCATTTTTGATACATCTTCACCATCAAAGAAATAAGTACCTTCACTCATTCGATCTAAACAACCAATAATATTCATTAATGTCGTTTTTCCAGAACCGCTTGGTCCCATGATAGCAACATAATCACCTTCATTAACAGACAAAGATACATCTTTTAAAACGGGAACGACCATTTGATCTTCATTGTAATTTTTAAATATATTTTTTAATTCAAGAAGCATAGTATTCTCCAATCATTCCATTTCACTTGTTGTTTTCATACCTTCTTGATATGTATCATCTGCCCAAGCAACATAGTCATCTTTACTTAGACCAGATTTGATTTCAACTGTATAAGTATCTTGATCTGTTTCTCCAAGTTCAACACTTCTTTTTTTGAGCTTGTTATTTTCAGATACCCAAATGAATGCATTTCCTGATTCATCATAGGAAATAAAGCTATTATCGAGCCAAATTCCATCTTTTACACTACTTTGACCATTATCTAATTCAATATAAACATGTTGTCCTAACATAAGACCATCACTGCTATTTAATGTGACATAGAAAGGGTATTTTGATGCACTCTCACTCGAATCGCTAGAAATAATGTAATTATTAGAACTTGTTTGTGGTTCAGTTTCGACTTTTGTGACAGTTCCTTGCCAAATGTTGTTTTCATTGATACGACTTCTTACAATGACAGAACTTCCTTCAGAAATAGTTCCCATTTCTGTTAATGTTCCTTTGACTCTAAATTCGCCAGTTTGTGTGATAGAAACTAATGGTTTTGTATTTCCACTACTATCTGTGCCACCTTCGCGATTAACTTCTTTGATTGTTCCATCAATTGTAGATGTAACAGTAGCGTTTTCAATTTGCTTGTTGAGTTGTTCGATTTCTGTTTGGGTAGCTTTAATGTTGTTTTGAGATTGTCTAATTGCATAATTTGCTTCATTGATTTGAGCTTGAATTTCTACTTTATCACCACCGTTGTTGATTTGCGTGTTGTAATCTGCAATTTCGTTGTTTTTTGCGGCAATTTCATTATTTTCAGATTCAATATCTAATTGCTTTTTTTGGATAGAATTAGAAGCTTCTGTTGTATCATAAGAAAATAATTTATCTCCTTTATGAACTTCTTGTCCTGCTTCTACATAAACATCCGCTAAAGTTCTGGAAGAGTCTAAGTTGTAATCAAGAGTTTCTTGAGATTCTACAACACCAGAATAACGATTCTGTGTGTAAGAAGAACCTGTTAAACTAGATACTTTTTGGACATAGATCGTAGAATCATCACTTTCTGTTGAATATGAATTTAATAAAAAATAAACACCAATCGATATACAAATAATACATAGAAAGGATATAAGAATGATTTTCTTCTTTTTGTTCATAAAATTGACCTCACTTATTCGACAATATTATCCTATATTTACATATGTTTTTGTAGAAACAATGGCAAACTTAATAATTTTACATATTTGATAAATCGTTTAACAAAAACAAACAATAACTATGATAGAATGTAACGAATTGAGGAGGGAATTTATGGTTATTGCGTTGATATTGTTTGCGATAATGTATGTATGTCTATTGTTGTTGCCGGATTATAGATATATTACAGCGTTAATTGCGGCAGGGGTGTTTGTTGTATTAGGAATTTTGCCGATTGATAAAGTGTTTGGGGCAGTTGACTGGAATATTATTTTGATGTTAACAGGAACGATGATCGTTGTGGAACTGTTTATTGAAAGTAATATGCCAATGTTAATGGCAGAAAAACTATTACAGATCGTTCCGAATGTAAAGTGGGCGGTCATTGCGTTATCTTTATTTTCTGGGGTTGTAAGTGCATTTGTAGATAATGTAGCAACTGTATTGATGGTTGCACCGATTGGATTAGAAGTTTGTAAAAAATTAAATACAAATCCGATTCCAGTGATTATTTCAATTGCGGTTTCATCGAATTTACAAGGTGCAGCAACTTTAGTAGGTGATACGACAAGTATCTTGCTAGGAGCTGCAGCGAATATGAGCTTTAATGATTTCTTTGTGTTTTTAGGAAAGCCATCTATTTGTTTATCTGTTGAAGTAGGTGCAATTATGACAGTTCCTATTTTGTTATATTTATTCCGTAAGGATAGTGCTCCAGTGAATGAAGAAGTCACTGCGAAAGTAAGTGATTATGTTCCAACTATTTTATTGTTTGGTGTAATTTTTTCTTTGATATTTGCGAGTCAATTTGAAAATAAACCGGCTTTAACAAATGGATTTATTTGTATGGGATTTGGCATCGTTGGTTGTATTTATGAAATGATCAAAGAAAAAAGCAGTGATGTTTTGAATAGGGTGTGGAAATCGATTGATTATCAAACGTTGTTATTATTAGCTGGATTATTTATTGTGATTGCAGGTATTACAGAAGCTGGTGTCATTGATGCGATTGCAGAAATGTTTGTAAAGATTGGTGGTAATTCTTTATTTTTAATGTATACGATGATTGTATTTGTTTCAGTAATTGTTAGTGCGTTTGTTGATAATATTCCTTATGTAGCGACAATGCTACCAGTTGTAAAGGGTATTGCGATGACAATGGGTGTAGAACCATATCTTCTATATTTTGGATTACTCATTGGTGCAACGTTAGGTGGAAACTTAACTCCAGTTGGTGCATCTGCAAATATTGCAGGAATTGGTATTTTACAAAAAGAAGGTTATGAAGTTTCTACAAAAGATTTTATGAGAATTGGTATCCCATTTACTGCAGTTGCGGTTATTTCTGGATATTTAGTAACTTGGTTATTTTGGGCATAACAAAGGGCATATGAAGCAATTCATATGCTTTTTTAAAATTTGTTGTGGAAAATGAGAAGAAATTTGTTATAATTAACAAGCGTTAACCAAACAAGAACAGAAATTAAAAAAAAGTTAAAAAAACTGTTGCATTCTGATTCAAAGTTTGTTATATTAGTTGAGCACTGTTTAGTGCAATGCGCCGATAGCTCAACTGGATAGAGCATTTGACTACGAATCAAAAGGTTGCG
>CAVLCI010000131.1:0-3469 GCA_963661415.1 Bifidobacteriaceae bacterium
AAGAAGATCCAACGATCTTCTTTTTTGTTTCATGTAAACTTAACAAACAAATCACATTTCTAACACATTCAAAAAGTATATTAATATCATCAGATAGAGATATCTGATCATTTCTTAAATTTATTCCCTCCCCTATGACTGTTGCGAAACAGTCTTTTTTTATTCTGCTTTTTCAGAGAGTTCCATCCATCTCATCTCAGATTCTTCTAATTGATTTCTTTTATTTTCTAATTGATCTGATATTTCTTTGATTTTTTCATATTCTGAAACAGAATTCAATGATTCTTCTAAAGATTGAATTTCTTCTTCTAGAATTGGTAATTGCATTTCTAATTGTTCCAATTCCCTTTTTTCCATATATGTTAAATGTTTATTTGGTTTTGTTTCTTTTTTTATTACAGGCGTTACTTTCTCTTTTATTTCTTTTTCTTTACTTTCTAAATAATCAGAATATGTCATTTGTTTGATATTGATATGATGATCTTCAAACACAAACAAACGATCTGCAATCTTATCTAAGAAATAACGATCATGTGATACTGTAATGACTGCACCTTCAAACTGTTCTAAATAATCTTCTAATATCGTTAATGTTTCTGTATCCAAATCATTTGTAGGTTCATCTAATATCAATATGTTTGGTGCTTGCATCAAAATAGAACATAAATATAGTCTTCTCTTTTCACCACCAGAACATTTACTAATTGGTTTATATTGTTCTTCTTTATAAAACAAAAATCTTTCTAACATTTGAGAAGCAGAAATTGCCTCATGTTCTGCAGTATAAACAACTTCGCCAAAATCTTTCAAATAATCTATGACTCTTTGATTCTCATCAAATACTTCATTCATTTGTGCAAAGTAACCAATTTTAACAGTTTCACCAATCGTAATACTTCCTTGATCTGGTTCAATCTGTCCCATAATAAT
This sequence comes from Bifidobacteriaceae bacterium, assembly GCA_963661415.1. GTDB lineage: Bacteria > Bacillota_I > Bacilli_A > Erysipelotrichales > Erysipelotrichaceae > Bulleidia. Next base: position 931 of record CAVLCI010000131.1, read on the forward strand.
TTTTAACAATGTACTCTTCCCACAGCCATTATTCCCAATGATTCCAATACGATCTAAACGCATTAAAGTATAGGAAAAATCATCAAATAATTTTTTATTTGGATATGATTTAGAAATATGATCTATGATTATCGTTTTATTTCCAAGTCGTGTACTTGCAGACTTTAATTCTAAAGAATCTCTTTGTTTTATAGATTCCATTTCTGCAATCTGATAGAAACGTTCAATACGACTTTTTTGTTTCGTACTTCTCGCTTGTGCACCTGCACGAATCCATTCAATTTCAGTCTTTAAAAATCTTTGACGTTTATGTTCTTGTGTTAAAGCTTGTTGATAACGAATTTCTCTTTGTTCCAAATAATCTGCATAGTTTCCTTCATACGTATATAAATGACCTTGATCAACTTCTACGATATGATTTGTAATACGAGATAAAAAGTAACGATCATGCGTTACAAGTACAATTGCTTTGGAAACTCTTTGTAGATACTTTTCTAGCCAAACGATCATATCTTGATCTAAATGATTGGTAGGTTCATCCAAAAGATATAGATCAGCTTTCTTAATTAAGGCGATTGCTAAGGCAACACGTTTCTTTTGTCCACCAGATAACGTATCTATCTTTTCTTCATAATTTGTTAGACCTAGTTTATTTAAAATTGATTTAATTTCATAATCTTCAACTTTATCATCAATATACGCATTTACAGTTTCATAGATTGACAAACCATTTTGAAACTCCATTGTTTGTGGACAATATGAAATCTTATATTTCTTTAATACTTGAATCGTACCTGAATCTTGTTTTTCAACTTGTGCCATCAATTTCAATAATGTACTTTTACCAGCACCATTCAAACCAACAACACCCCATTTATCATTCTCATTCACAACAAAATTCACATGATCCAAAATAGGATTTACTGCATATTTATAACTTACATTTTCTAATGACAATATCATTTTTTATTTCTCCATGCAGAAAGTATTATACAATATTATTAACAACAAGGAGTTTCTTATGAGTACTACATTAACATTAGAAGAAAAAAAAGATTTAATTCGCATGGCAATTGCCGCAAGAAAATTCGCTTATACACCTTATAGTGATTTTAAAGTAGGCGCAGCATTACGTGCCAAAAATGGAAAGATATTTACAGGATGTAATATCGAAAATGCTTCCTTTACACCTACAGTATGTGCTGAAAGAACCGCTTTATTTAAAGCTGTATCAGAAGGTGTTACAGAATTCACTGATATCGCAATCGTCGGTGCAAGAACAAATGAAATCAATGAACAGATTACCTCACCATGTGGTGTTTGTAGACAAGCATTATTTGAATTTGGTGGTAAAAATTTAAATGTCATTTTAGCTAAAACAGAAGATGATTTTATTGAAGAAGATCTAGATACTCTACTTCCTTATGGATTTGGACCAAGTAATGTAGAAGGAAATAGTGCAGTTAAATAAGAATATCAAAAAAAGAAGGGTAAATGTCATACAACATACATATCCTCTTTTTTTGATTCATATATGATTAAGGATGAATATATTGACCATGTTTCTTTGTACTTTTTCCATATTGAATTGCAAATGTTGGACAATGATGCAAACAAGATAGACACATCACACATCTATCCTTTGTCCATGTTGGTTTATGATTTTGAATTGTGATTGCTGAAACAGGACAATGATTAGCACATAAACCACATCCAACACAAGTATCTTCAACATGAAAATGTTTTGTTTTACGCATTGCATCATATTCAATACCATGTCCAATCTTCGCAATTAGATATGGTATTTTATCTTTCATGAAATCCCCACATTTTAAATTCTTTAGATGTGTGATGACAGAATCAATTGAAAGCTCAGCTCTATCATTGATTTGTTGAACTCTTTCTTTGTTACGCAAATCAAATAGAGGTGTCCATGTATCTGGCATTTTCACACCAAATCTTGCAGATAAAGTGAGTCCTTTAGAAGTTAGAATTTCATTTATAAATTCACCTGTTTGTCCTGGCGTTGTGCCATACGTCGCAACAAAATAAATATACTTTGGATAATCACTAAAATGTACAAGTTGTAAAAATTCTTTTACGATGCTCGGTAATCCAAAAGAATATGTTGGACATACAATACCAAGCATTTTACAATTCTCATCAAAAGAAAACTTTTGTTTTTGATAACATTCTGTAATTGAAACAATATAATCGTCTGTTGCATCTGCAATTCTTTTAGCGACATATTCACTATTATGTGTCGCAGAAAAATATAAAATCATGATTAACCTCCTTATCCTAAGCCTACAAATTTAACAAGTACTGTATGTGGAACTAGTTTTGTTAGAAAACGATACATTTTATAAAATACACCCGTTGTATAAACTGCTTTCCCTTGTTTTGCAGCCTTTAATGATTTAAATGCAGCTTTCTTTGGATCAATTACAGGTAACCGACTTTGTCTTTCGCTCTGTTCTGAACATGTCATTTCAGTTAACATGAATCCAGGACATACAGCGCATACATTGATATATCT
>CAVLCI010000132.1:0-3437 GCA_963661415.1 Bifidobacteriaceae bacterium
TGTAGCGCCGTATACGGAACCGTACGTACGGTGCAATGAGAGGGTCGAAGTAAATTAATTGATTTACTTCACTCTACTCTATTTGAAAAAGGATGAAATCCAGAATTCTGTGTAGTATAATAAATGAACTGTTAGTGAAATCTTATTGAACTAATGAGGTTAAAGTAATGTTAAAAAACAATGTAGAGATAGATGTAAAAGTTAAATGCGTAGAGGAACAGACCACTCAGGCTGAGCTTGCGGAGAAGGCTGGCACTTCGGCTTCCTATGTGAATAGACTCATCAAAAGCCCAGAGAAAATCGTAAACAAGACTTTTGTTGAGATGATGGAACAACTCGGCTACGACATTGAACTGACCTATGCTAAAAGGTAAAGCGGATACCGCATAAATTACACACTCCATTATAGAAATATCATGAAAGGATTATTTGAAATGGAAGATGAAACTATTGTAATTCCGCCAGAAGATGTGGGAATTATAGATGCCTCCGAATATAAGGGGGAGCTGTCACAGCATTTTGATCAGGTTCCGGAAGTGGCCAAGCCATTATTAAATGAAGCTAAGGCTACATTCTCAAAAATAGAGAAAGCATTGTATACTGCTCCAGCATTTATAAATGCTGTTAAAGCAGCAATTCCGGATGTTACATTACAGGCCGTTCTGACTGATGAGCAGAAGCAGCAAATCGCAAAAGGTGCTCTAAAGCTCATGACAAAGAAAGATGGATTGCTTATGGCGAATCTCATCAATCCGGAGTCAAAGAAAATCGTCACTACGATTCCACTGAAATCAGTACAGATGGCTCCGAAAATGACACAGGCCATGACGAATTTCTCAGCTCAGATGCAAATGGCTCAAATCGCCGAGCAGATCCAGGCTGTGCAATTAGCGGTTGAAGAAGTAAGGATGGGCCAGGAGTATGATTGATTGGCAACAGCATATAGCTGTCAGCAAAAATTACTCCAGGCTATGGAGATAAAGAATCCTGAACTGAAAGCGATGGCACTTATGCAGCTGGCTTCATCGGCTGAGGATAGCAGGAACCTTTTGATGCTAAGTCAAAAGACAAATGTTGAGTTTATAACCAGCCAGCCGGAAAATTTCTTCCAGAAGATACTTTCGGGCGCATCTGCAGATAAAATCAATGGAAGAATGAGTGAAATACGAGAAAGCCTCTGTGCAGTAAACATGGTTTCTTTTGCAGAAGCTATGGCATATCAGGAACTCGGAGAGCATGAAACTGCAAGAAAGAGCCTGACATACTATGCAGGATTTATCGAAGATACATACGTTTCGGTTCCAGGACTTGTAGAAAGGTTGGATATGATTGATCCTTCTCCAGAAAATTACTGGTCTAAGACTTTGCCGGATATTAGCGAAAAAATAAAAGCACTTCCTTGTGCAGCGGATACTAAATTGTTAGAGACTAAAACGAGCCGGAGGAAAAAGAAGTGAAAAACGATAGTGAAGTAAGGGTATGTAAGAATAAGAAATGCCAGAAGGTACTTCCTGCTGGATATAAGCATAGATACTGCGAAGCGTGCAGAAATCAGCATGCAGAAACAGCAAAGACAGTTTTTAAAGGCTTTGGTGCCGGAGCGGTTACTTTAGCAAGTGTTGCAGTTGTAGTTGTTACTGGCGGCAAGATTAATCCTAAGAAGTAAATTTATTAGGGAAAATACATAAATGGAGAAATAACGAAATGATTAGAAAATCAAATTTAGAAATATTAAGAATAATTTGTATTTTTGGAATTATTTCTATGCATACGTTTGGCCAATTTCTTAGTACTTGCACAGGGATAAATTTAGGATATGGAGTACTTATAAATAGTATATTTAATATGGGAGTTTCTTGCTTCATGTTAATTAGTGGCTATTTTGGTGTTAAATTTTCGGCAAAAAAGGTAGTCACCTTAGAACTAATGATTCTATTCTATGGTTTACTTGGACAAATCATTAGTATTGCTGGCACGGGAAATCTTGTTATTAAAGATTTCTTTAAATCGATATTCCCAATATCTACGGGAAAATATTGGTATATGTCGGTCTATATGATCATTATTTTTATTTCAAAATACATTGATAAATTTCTTGAAAATTTAGACAGAAAAGGTTTTAGAACACTTATATTTGTCCTGATATTATTCTTCTATATTATGCCTTCATTTACATATTTTGAGATTATGAATGACTCAGGAAAGGGTATCGCAAATATGTTTACTGTATATTTAACAGGAAGGTATATCAGACAGTATCATGATGATCAGTTAGAAGCCAGAAAAATGTTTGCGATTGGAAGTGTTATTATAGGATGTAGTTTCGGTATAAATTATATTTTGTCATTGCTGGTGAAGGACGGAATAGGCGCATTTTCTCCTTTTGCACGTGACAATTCGATTACTATTTATCTTGGCAGTATTTTCTTCTTCTTAGCATTTAAAAATATGAAAGATGTCAAATCGGTTCTTATAAATAAATTTGCCAGTTCAGTTTTTGCAATATATTTATTCGAAGGAACAATTAGACAAATTATCAATCATTTTTATGACATAAGTATTTTTGGAGACAAGTGGTATCTGTTTGCTGTTATCGCTCTGTATGTTTTAATAGTTATGACCATAGTTTTTATTGTCGATTTATTGAAGAAAAAATTCTTGGGATCTCTCGAAAATAAGTTTATTGATTTGATAGTTAAAGTTCTGAAGAACATAAAAACTAAAGCTATGAAATCAACATTATTGAATTCTATTTAATAACCCAGGAAGGGTGGAACTTCATAATTTCAATGAAAATCGGTTTATATTAATGAGGAACAATCTGTAATAGAAAATTTTGAAATACATCCATAAAAATAATAATGGAGTTAAAAATATGCCAGAAACTGAAGCCAAATATCATCATTTGATTCCACAAACATATATGACTGCGTGGGCAAATGAAAGTGGAACAATGGATGTTGAATTTCTCAGGGCTCCTGGGAAAATAGTTAAACGAAACAAGGAGCGCATTGCCGGTATTACAGACTTTCATTCTATACAGGCAGGTATGCCGTTATGTACAGAGAATGATACGAATGAACTCTTTGCAGCAGTGACAGGTTATACGGAGGTTTTGATTAGTGGCCAGACTTCTAAAAAAGCTAGGTTTTCTTATATGGAAACAGATCTACTGCAAAATGTGTGTCAGGTTGCAACCTCGGATTAGATGTCACGATTTGAGGCAGTGGAATAGATGACATGGGAGCATTGATTAAACTGGAATTGACAGAGGTAATGAAATGTTTGAAGAATTAGGAATTAGTTTGGCACAGCACTAATCGTCTTACTTGTATTATATTTATAATTAAGTGGGCGGTCAAAAATGGAATAAAAGAAGCCTAATAGTTAATAAAGAGAGGTGCATATGCTATGCCAGGTATACTCGTGGTTGAAGA
>CAVLCI010000133.1:0-3388 GCA_963661415.1 Bifidobacteriaceae bacterium
CTTTAATCATTTTGGGTATTATTCAAACTCAATTGTTCCTGGAGGTTTACTTGTTAGATCATACATAACTCTATTAACACCTTTAACTTCATTGATAATACGAGTCATACATGTTTGTAATGTTTCAAAAGGAATTTCAGCAGCAGTAGCAGTCATAAAGTCAGAAGTAATAACACCTCTTAATACAACCGCATAATCATAAGTTCTATGGTCACCCATAACACCAACAGATCTCATATTTGATAATGCCGCAAAGAATTGACCCTTACCCATATCAACCCCTGCTTTTTCAAGTTCTTCTCTATAGATTGCATCTGCTTCTTGTACAATTTTAACTTTTTCTGCAGTAACTTCGCCTACGATACGAATACCTAATCCAGGTCCTGGGAAAGGTTGTCTAAATACGAGTTCCTTTGGAATTCCAAGTTCTAACCCAACTTGTCTAACTTCATCTTTAAACAATGCTTTTAATGGTTCAACAATTTCTTTGAAATCAACATGATCTGGTAAACCACCTACATTGTGATGTGATTTAATAACAGCACCTTTGCCAATTCCAGATTCAACAACATCTGGATAAATTGTTCCTTGTGCTAAATAATCTACTGCACCAATCTTCTTTGCTTCCTTTTCAAATACATTGATGAATTCAGCACCAATAATCTTTCTTTTTTGTTCTGGATCTGTAACACCAGCTAATTTTTCATAGAAATAGTCTTGTGCATTGACTCTGACAAAGTTCAATTCATATGGGCCTTCTGGTCCAAATACTCTTTCAACTTCATCACCTTCATCTTTTCTTAATAAACCATGATCAACAAATACACAAGTTAATTGTTTTCCAATAGCTTTAGAAAGTAATACTGCACAAACTGATGAATCAACTCCACCACTTAATGCACACAATACCTTTCCATCACCAATTTCTTCTCTAATTTGTTTGATTGTATTTTCCGCAAAAGAATCCATTTTCCAAGTTCCTTTGCATCCACAAATATCATATACAAAGTTATGGAATAATTTTGTACCTTCTTCTGTATGCACTACTTCTGGGTGAAATTGCACTGCATATAAATTCTTTTCTGCATTTTCCATACCCGCTACAGGACATACTGGAGTATGTGCTGTAATCTTGAACCCTTCAGGAACACTAGCAATATAATCTGTATGAGACATCCAAGTGATGGATTCCTTTTTCCAATCACCTAATAATTTAGAAGATTCTTTTAAAGTTACTTCTGTACGTCCATATTCACTTGTTGGTGCTGTTTTTACTTCACCATTCAATAAATATGCCATCAATTGTGCTCCATAACAAATTCCTAATACTGGAATTCCTAATTCAAACAATTGTGGATCATAGGATAATGAATCTTCTAAATAAACACTATCAGGTCCACCTGTTAAGATGATACCTTTTGGATTCATTTCTTTAATTTTTTCGATTGGCATTGTATATGGATGAATTTCACAATATACATGGTTTTCTCTAACTCTTCTTGCGATGAGCTGCTTATATTGCCCGCCAAAGTCTAGAACTAAAATCATTTCTTCTGCCATATCTTCTCCTTATGCTTTTTTCTCTAAAGCTGCCGCAATAAATCCTTTGAATACTGGATGTGCCTTATTCGGTCTACTCTTAAATTCTGGATGGAATTGTACACCAACAAAGAAATCACATTGATCATTTTCAACAACTTCAACAAGATTTGCTTCTGGGTTAACACCACCAATTGTCATTCCATGACTCTTATATTCTTCTAAGAATTCATTATTGAATTCATATCTATGTCTATGTCTTTCGGAAATGTCTTGTACACCATATAATTTAGAAACTTTTGTTCCTTCTTCTAATCTACATGCATATGCTCCAAGTCTCATTGTTCCACCTTTATCAATATCATCAGATTGACCATGAATAAAATCAATGACTTTATGTTTAGAATCTTTATCAAATTCACTAGAATTTGCATCTTCATATCCTAATACATTTCTCGCAAATTCAATTGTCGCAACTTGCATACCTAAACAAATTCCAAAATAAGGTACATTATTTTCTCTAGCGTATTTACAAGCAGTAATCATACCTTCAATTCCACGATCACCAAATCCACCAGGAACAATAATACCTTGTACATCTCTAAAGATTGCTGGTGCAGTTTCATCTGTAATATCCTCAGATTCAACCCATTTAATATGCACATTTGCACCTGTTTCGTAACCACCATGTTTCAATGATTCTACAACAGATAAATACGCATCATGTAAAGCCACATATTTTCCTACCAACGCAATATTTACTTCATCATTAGAAGAATGAATTCTATCAAGCATTGTATTCCACTCGGTTAGATCAATAGAACCTGCATCTAAATGTAATTCTCTACAAACAATTTCAGAGAAATTCTGTTCTTCTAACATAATTGGTGCTTCATATAAATCCGCAACAGTTGTATTTTCAATAACACAATCAGGTTTCACATTACAGAATAATGAAATCTTTTCTTTTACAGATTGTGGTAATTTACCATCACATCTTGGAATAATAATATTAGGTCTTACGCCTAAATTCTGTAATTCTTTTACGGAATGCTGTGTAGGTTTAGATTTATATTCATTAGAACCAGAGATATATGGAACAAGTGTTACATGGATAAAACAACAATCATTTGGTTTTTCAATAGAAATTTGACGAATTGCTTCTAAGAATGGTTGTGATTCAATATCACCAACTGTTCCACCAATTTCAGTGATAACAATATCTGCATTTGCATGTTCACCAACATTATAAATAAAACGTTTAATTTCATTTGTTATATGAGGAATGATTTGAACTGTTTCACCTAAATATTCTCCTCTTCTTTCCTTTTGTAAAACATTCCAATATGCTTTACCAGAAGTTAAGTTAGAAAACTTATTTAAATTTTCATCAATAAATCTTTCATAATGTCCTAAATCAAGATCTGTTTCTGCACCATCTTCTGTAACAAAAACTTCACCATGTTGATAAGGAGACATTGTACCAGGATCCACATTCATATATGGATCTAATTTCTGTGAAATAACACGAAATCCTCTCTGTTTTAAAAGTCTACCTAAAGATGCTGCTGTAATACCTTTTCCAAGTCCAGAAACAACACCACCCGTAACAAAAATATGCTTCATATATCCTTCCTCCATTACAATTTTAAACAAAAAGAGGGCACTAAACCTAACGACTCAGATGTCGTTTTTTTTAATGTCCTCTACGACCTAGAAATATTACACCTTTCGCCCAATTCTGGCAAGAATTATTTTATTAAGTTTATAAATTTTCTGCTCTTGAATTTTATTTCAAACTAAGAATCGTTTCTTTTGATAATCCTGTTAAACTTTGAATTTCATCAAT
>CAVLCI010000134.1:0-3372 GCA_963661415.1 Bifidobacteriaceae bacterium
ATTTTACATGAGGGAGTGTATGAAAGGAAAAATACTACTATTACAATTACAGATTATCTGTATGTTTTTTATGTTAGTTGGCTGTAGTTCTACAATAACATCTACAAAAAACGCTACAATAGAAAAAATCATTATTGGAAGTGATACTTATCCACCGTTTGTATATTTAGATGAAAGTGGAAATCCTACTGGAATAGATGTTGATATCGCAAAAGAAGCATTTTCTCGTTTGGGATATGATGCAACGTTTCAAACGATTGATTGGGTAAAAAAGAAAGATTTAGTTGAAAGCGGCACAATTGATTGTATTTGGGGATGTTTTTCTATTGCGGGTAGAGAAGATGATTATAATTGGACAAATCCTTATATGATTTCAACACAAGTTGTCGCTGTGAATGAATCTAGTGATATTTATACATTAGCGGATTTGAAAGATAAAACGATTGCGGTACAAACAACAAGTAAACCAGAAGAAATTTTTTTGAATCATTTAGATTCTAGAATTCCTGAATTAAAGGATGTTATTAGTACAGATTCTAAAAATGTACAATATGCGGCTTTGGATTGTGGTTATGTTGATGCAATTGCTTCTCATAAAACAGCAATCTTACAATATATGAGTGATTATAATTGCGAATTTAGAATCATTGATGAATCTCTATTTACAACAGGAATTGGTGTTGCCTTTAGTAAAAATGATAAAAGAGGATTAAATGAAAAACTATCTGAAGTATTCAAACAGATGAAAGAGGATGGTTCATTAGCGCAAATCGTTGGGAAATATTTAGATGATCCAGAAAGTTATTTGGAGGTGAGCTCTATTGAACAGGAATAAGAACATTTTCGATAAGTATTTTTGGATCGTTGTAATTGGTAGTGGGTTTATTTTATTTTTAAGTTCTTTTTATTTATTTGCTGTGTATGATATTAAAAATACGGAAACTAAAATCAATGGAACAATGGATTTCATTAAAGAAACTGCATCGAGTTATCAAAAATATAATGATACGGCAAGTGCTAGAAGTTTGATTCGTTCTTCTATTTCTGTTCATGAATTAAATGATTTTACTGATTATGAATCTCAGGAATCTTTAAAATCTTATGTGGAACAGTTATGGGTAACAGGTATATCGGTTTTAAATCAAGATGGAACACTTATCAGTGAATATACAACAGATGGTGTTGGTTATAATGAGATTCAATCAAAATTAAATTTTTTGGCAATCAGTGATGTGACAGAATACTTAGATAAAACATATGTGAATCGTTTGACATTAGATGATGAATCTTATGTGGATGTTGCAGCAAAAGGAAGTAATGACCAAAATTATATTTTATTAGCGTATCGTCATACACAAAGTGCATTCAAAGATAAATCTGTTTTATCTGTACAAACCATTTTAGATGGTTTTGATGAATTAACAAATGGTACGATCATAATTGGTGATAATAATACTGTTGTTTCATCAAATAATTCATCGTTAGTAGGACAAGATATTTCTGAAAATAAATTGATTTTAAGTGTAAGATCACAAAATGCAAATAAACTTGTTCGAACTACTAGTTTTGATGGTAATGGAACAATGTTTAGTATGTATTGTCATGGTAGAGAATATTATATTTATATCTATTTGCCAATTGATTCTGTATTTACAACAACATTTAGAAATATGCCTATGATTGTGTTGTTTTATGTTTTTATCATTATTTGTATTGTGATTCTAAGATGGAATTCAACAAAGAAGTTTGCGATACAAAAAGCTGAACAAGAAGAAAAATATAAAAAAGAAATTGAACAAAAAAATGCTGAATTACAATTGGCAATTCAAAAAGAAGAAAGTGCAAATAAGTCAAAACGTGAATTCTTGTTTAATATGTCACATGATATTCGTACACCAATGAACGCAATCATTGGATTTACATCTTTAGCAGCAACACATCTAGATAATAAAGAACAAACGTTAGAGTATTTAAAGAAAATATCAATTTCTTCCAATCATCTATTGTCATTGATCAATGATGTATTAGATATGAGTAGAATTGAAAGTGGAAAAGTTAGAATAGAAGAAAAAGAAGTTCATTTACCAGATGTTATCCATGATTTGCGAGCAATTATTCAATCGAATATTGTATCTAAGAGATTAGCGTTATTGATTGATACAGTTGATGTGCATGATGAAGATGTCATTACTGATCCATTGCGTTTAAATCAAATCTTATTAAATATTTTATCTAACGCAATCAAATTTACACCAACAGGTGGAACGATCCATATCCAAATCTTTCAAAAAAGTTGTGAAGAGGCAGGAAAAGCGAATTATGAGTTTATCGTTAAAGATACTGGAATTGGAATGAGTGAAGAATTCCAAAATCACATTTTTGAAGAATTTTCCAGAGAAGAATCTTCTACAGTTAGTGGTATTCAAGGCACGGGATTAGGCATGGCAATCACAAAGCGTATTGTGAGTATGATGAATGGAACGATTGTGGTTAATAGTGAACAAGGCGTTGGATCAGAATTTATTGTGAATTTAACATTTGAAATCGCTCATAAAAAGGCAATTCAACATCGTATTTCTCAATTAGAAGGTATTCATGCATTGGTCGCAGATGATGATACAAATAGTTGTTTGAATGTATGTAAGATGTTAAGAGAAATTGGACTTAGACCAGATTGGACGATTTCTGGAAAAGAAGCAGTTATTCGCGCAAAAGATGCAGTTGAACAAGGAGATGCTTTCAATGTTTATATTATTGATTGGATGATTCCAGATATGAATGGAATTGAAGTTGTTCGAAATATTCGAAAGTTTATTGGAGAACAGACGCCAATAATTATCTTAACAGCTTATGATTATACGGACATTGAAGCAGAAGCGAAAGAAGCTGGTGTTACAGCTTTCTGTTCCAAACCATTATTTATGTCAGAATTAAAAGAAGTTCTTGAAAAACCTTCTGTCTTGATAACAGAACCAACAGAGGTATTGAATCATAGCTTTGAAGGAAAGAGAGTCTTGTTGGTTGAAGATAATGATTTAAATAAAGAAATTGCTTATGAAATCTTAAAAGATCTAAAAGTAACCATTGATACTGCAGAAAATGGACAACATGCAATTGAAATGATGCAGAAACATGATGAAGATTACTATGATCTTATATTGATGGATATTCAAATGCCAATCATGGATGGTTATCAAGCAACAAGACATCTTCGTTCTCTTGGTTATCAAACACCAATCTATGCAATGACCGCAAATGCATTTGAAGAAGATAAGAAGAATGCTTTAGAAGCAGGTATGAATGGACATCTACCAAAACCATTTAGTGTACAACAATTGTACAATGTGTTAGTAGAATCTTTAAAAAAATGAT
>CAVLCI010000135.1:0-3059 GCA_963661415.1 Bifidobacteriaceae bacterium
AGAAAAACTAGATACAGTACAACGTGCTATTGGCATGGAAATATTAGACAAATAAAAACATATAATAGTTAACAATTAAATAGGCCTAGCTCTTAGATAGAGTTAGGTCTATTTGATTTACATTCTCATCAAATAATTCTTAACATCTCGCAGTTTCATTGTGAAATCTTTCTTTTCTTCTTCTGTAAAGCAATCAAAAGAAGAAGATAAAAGTTCCACTAAGTTATCGTCTATGATGTCCATAGTTTTATGACCTTTTTTTGTCAAAGAAGCTCTAACGATATTTCGATTAGACTCATCTGTTTTTCTTGATACATAGCCAGATTCTTCAAGTGATTTTGTTAAATGATTAAGTTGTTGCTTATTTATCCCTAAATAACCTGCAAGATCTTGCATACGAGTCTCACCTTCTGAAGAAAGAACAAATAGGACTTGTAATTGTCCATTAGTAATATCTTCAGGAAGATTAATTTTATAAGGATATACTATTTTCCTTTTTAATAGCGGTAATAGAGATAATGTAATATGAATAATATCTGTTTCCTCAAGAGGATTTTTTTTATTTTTCATTTGAAAAGCACTCCTATTTTAATGAATTGTAACGCAACTTAGTAAAAAGAAAAATACATATTTCTTATCGCACGCATTGACTTATGTTTATAAAGGTTGTAAATATAAAATTACGGTATACTTTTATTTACCGCTGGAGGATTATGAAAAAATTTATATCATTTAGTTTGGTAGCATTTTTGAGTATCACTCTCTTGCAAGGATGTTCTCAATCTGAAAACGCTACAGTCGAGTACACTGCTAGTTCGAAAGGATTTGGCGGTGATGTCACATTAACAGTTACAGTAGATGGTTCAAAAATCGTATCTCTTGTTGCTGAAGGAAAAGATGAAACAGAAGGAAAAGGAAGTGTTGTAATCGACTCTTTCAATAATGGAGAATTAGGTGTTAAAACAGGCGATGAAATCTCATCATGTACGATTGATTCTGTTTCTGGCGCAACCGTCACTAGTACAGCTATTCAAAATGCATGGAAAGATATTATAAATCAAATTTCCGGAACAGAAGTAAACGAAAAAGCCACATTAACTCCTGGTACATATACTGAAACAGTTTATGGAAATAACTACTCTAGACCATTTGAAGTAACTGTTACATTAAGTGAAAATTCCATTGATGATATTGAAGTAACAAATATCGGTGGAGAAACACAAGAAATTATACAAACAGCTATCGATAATTTAATTCCTAGAATTAAAGAAAATCAGAGCTTAGCCGTAGATTCTATTACAGGTGCTACTGCTTCTTCTGGTGGTATAAAAACTGCTGTGGCTAATGCTATAAATGAAGCTGGTGGAGATAGTAGTGAATGGTATACATCAATCACTTATAAAACAGATACTATAGTATTAGAAGATTATGATGTTATTGTTGTTGGACTAGGTGGCACAGGTGTTTCTGCTTTTTTAAGTGCTACCGAATCAGGTGCTAATGTTATTGGTGTAGAAGCTGCCGCTAAAGTTGGAGGAACTTCCGCAACAATTGGTGGTCCAATGGCGATCAATCCAACAAATTCTTCGATTCAACCTACTAGTGAAACAGAAAATTACCCTATTGATACTGAAGCATTTAAAGAACAATGGATTCAAGATACAAATGGCGACGCTAAAGAAGAATGTATCGATTTGATGATCAATCAATCAGGCTCCACTTTAGATTGGTTAATTGATGATTATGGATTTAGTTTTAATCCTGTTTCTAACTTTATGACCTACCCATATGTTTTATATTCCGCCTATAACACTACGCAAAATACAATTACAGAGCAATATATAAACGCGTTAGATAAAGCTTGTTCGTTAAATGATAAAAATCAATATTTACTAGAAGTAAAAGCTGAAACGATTTTAAGTGAAAATGGCAAAGTAACGGGCATTGAAGCTAAAGGAGCTGATGGAACAACTTATGAAATTCATGCAAAGTCAGTCATTTTAGCTACAGGCGGATTTGGTGGTAGTTCTGAAATGACAAAACAATATACAGGAAATACCATGAATCTTTATGGAATGTATCAAAATGATGGCACAATGTTAAAATATGCAATTGATAATCTAAACGCTGATACATATAACATTGGTACCGCTGGTATCGCACATGCTGCTAGAACAACAGTTGATTTAAAAGATTCAACAATCATACCAAGTCATCAAAAAACATTAGATGCAATTGTTGATAGTACTGATGTATTACATGTTGATGAAACAGGACAACGATTCTGTCAAGCTGATCGAACAGAAGATATCACTGAAAATGCATATAAAGCAGGAGATTATTTCTGGTCCATTGTTAGTGATGAATATATCAGTAACATCAAAGAAAATGGTTTGAGTGAAGTATATACAATGCTAAATGTACAAGATGATTCTATGTCAATTAGTGCAATGATGGATCCATCTATCGAAATTCCAGAAGAAACTGCTAAATATATTCTTCAAGCAAATGATCCTATAACAGATATAGATGATATCATTTCAATCGGAAAAGAGATGGGCATTATCGTTGAAGCAGATTCTTTAGAAGAATTAAGCGAGAAAATTAACGCATCTAATCTAGTGAAAACTGTTGAAAATTATAACCAATATGCACAAGATGGCAATGATCCCGAATTCAATAAGGATCCAGAAAACTTAAAAACTGTTAGTGGAACAAAATATTATGCAATTAAAGGCACAGGATATTGTTACAGTACTTGTGGCGGATTGAATGTTAACGAAAACATTGAAGTATTAGATACTAATGGCGAAATCATTCCTGGATTATACGCTGCAGGAACTGATTCAATGGGTGTATTGCTTAGTGAAGAAACTGGATATATTGATTATGGTGGAATCGACCACGGTTGGTGTCTAACGTCCGGAAAAATCGCAGGAGAAAACGCTGCAAATTACGCGTCGACAAATTAAATTACCAAAGGTAGAAATATTGCCTGATGCAAAAAGAGTGAAGTTTTACACAAGCTTCACTCTTTTATTTAGTTTCCATAATATTCT
>CAVLCI010000136.1:0-3005 GCA_963661415.1 Bifidobacteriaceae bacterium
CATCATCTACAGAAGCTACTTCAACTTCACTAGTTTGTTGTAAAGATTGTTGGATCTTATGAATGAGTGCATAACCAATGATATTTGTATCATTGATAGAATATTCATTCTTTTTAACTGCATTATCACAATTACCTTCTATTACAGAAATATATGTTCCATCTTCTTTCATATTGATTTCTGTAATAATTCCAACTTGTTTTGTTGTTTCTTGATTTTGTTTTTGTAAGAAAACTAAATCACCTAATTGATATTCTGTATTTGTATTATCTACATATAATTCATTATCTTGTAATGATTGAATCCATGTATCTATATTAGTAGAATACAACGTTAAAACGTCTTGTGGATATCCTGCATAATTCATACAGAAATTCACAAAACTTGTATTCCAATTCATATAATTATCATTTAGAAAAGCACCATAACGAGTATAACCCTTATGTTCATCTGTTTCTGTTACAGTGTAAAAATTTAATTCACTTTCTTGATAACCAATTTGTGTATTCGCAATAGAAACTAAATTGTTATTCAAATCATCTGTTAGTTGTACATCAGCAAAGGATTGTTTCCATGTATCTTCTGTTTCTAAATCAGCTGTTGGATCGCTACTAGTGAGTACCCCCCCCGCTAGTGCAAGACCAGGTTGCATTAAACCAAGCATTACAGAAATCACGACTAAAATCACAGCAAATATTGTTGTTAGTCTAATTATTTTCTTTTTTAAAACATTACCTTTTCGCATATTTGCTCCTCTACTAGTTCAATAATCCAAATTGGTTGAGTGGCCAAATTCTTAACACGACTCTACCTATGACTTGTTCTTCAGATAGGCAACCTACTAACTTACTTCTACTATCCACTGACTTCGCACGATTGTCTCCCATCACAAATATCTTTCCGTCTGGTACTTGGTAAGGAAGTGTAATATCACAATCACCTAATGCCGTTTCGTTTAAATATGGTTCATCAATTTTCACATCATTGACGTAAACGCTTCCATTTTCATCAATGTTTATATAATCACCTGCTTGTCCAATGACTCTTTTCAACAAAATCTTATTTTGGTAATAAAAGCCAATTAGATCACCAGTTTCAAATTCCCCTGTTTTTTCTAATACAATGATCTGTCCATTTTCTAATGTAGGTTCCATACTTACACCAGATACTTTTAACATTGGAAAGAACAACGTAGCTAATAAAACAGAAACAGCTGCAGCCACAATCAATACTTCAACAATATGTTTGATTGTATTGCGATATTCTCTTTTCTTTTTTTGTTTTAGTTGTTCTTCTGAAACAGATTCTTCATTTAATTGATTTTGAAGATTATGAATAATATCAATTAATTCTTTATTATCTAATTCTTGTAACTTACGATCAGTATTTTGATTTTTACTTAACATCATTCCATTACCGACCGAAGTCGTTTTCATTCCCTCATACTATTTATCAATGTTAATTACATTGTCCTTCATGTAATGCATTGAATATTTCGTTACAAATTGAAGCGATTATTGACAATAGAAGTTTAAACATAGGACATCTGTATACATCTTCTCTGTCAGTCCTAAAATAGTTTATACTGTTAAGGTTATGCAAAAGTTATAATTTTCATGTTTTTTTATTTTTTTAACAAAAAAATCCAGTATGTTCATGACATAAGCATGTTCATATTGGATTGATTTACAGTAGAAATCATTAAATAAGTGACTTCATTTTTCTTGTTAAATATAAAGGTACATTTACAATCACACCATCTTTGCGATAACCATTTTTAGAAAAACGTATCGCTAAAGAAGACGATTGATTCGAAACAAATTTTTTAAAGGATGGTGCAGACTTACTTTCTCCTGCTTTCACTTCAACCGGAATAATATCGATACCATTTTGAATTAAAAAATCAATTTCACAATTTTTTTCAGAAAAATAACGTGGTTCAACATCATACAAACCTTTTATTTGTTGTAATACATAGTTTTCTGTCAGCGGTCCTTTAAATTGATAATCTGTTTTTAATAATATTGCACGATTATCAATTCCAGCCATTGTTTTTAACAATCCTGTATCAAAGAAATATAATTTGAATTGATCCAATTTATCAAAGGCAGCTAATGGGTGTTCTGCTTTAGAAACGTTATATACTCGATTCAACATCCCTGCTGATACAAGCCATTCAATTGCTTCTTCAAAATCTCGTGCTCTGCCACCTTCTCTAACCGCACCATACATGAATTTTTCATTAGACTTAGAAAGTTGAGAAACAATACTACGAAAGACCATTAAAATTCTTCCTGCATTCACTTTTCCATTATGTTTTGAAAAATCACTTTCATATAACGCAATTAATTCTTTTTGAATACGCGCAACTTTGTTAGAATCTCTATCTTTTATCCAAGAAGAAACACATTCTGGCATACCTCCAACAATCAAATAACTATCAAAAGCATCTAATAATCGATTGTGAAAAATCTCTTCTATTATTTGATTTTTTTGAATACTTTCATAGTAATAAAATAAAGTGATATCCGTTGCTTGTAAAAACTCATCAAAAGTAAGTGGATTAACATTCAACAAATTCACTTTCCCAACAGGATATGATTTTGGTTGTGCTAATAACGTTCCAAGCAAACTACCCGCCGCAATCACATGAAATTCATTCGCATTTTCATAAAAATATTTCAACGCATTTAATGCTTCTGGACATTCTTGTATTTCATCAAAAATAATTAATGTTTTTTCAGGTAGAATTTTAATGTTTGATAACAAAGATAATAGTTCAATAATTCGATTTGGATTTTTATTAATTTGAAAAATAGATTTTAATTCTTCTTCCTCATCAAAATTAAAATAAACATAATTCTCATAATTTTGTTTTCCAAATTCTTTCATAAGCCATGTTTTGCCTGTTTGTCTTGCACCACGCAAAATAAGAGGCTTACGATTTTCATCGCTTTTCCATTGAATCAAATCATTCATCAAATTTCTTTTCATGATTTTCTCCT
>CAVLCI010000137.1:0-2966 GCA_963661415.1 Bifidobacteriaceae bacterium
TTTAAATTTTAGAAGCAGCAGCTTCATCCATAATAACTGTTACATCTGCATGATCTTGTAGAATAGATGCAGGACAATCTTCACTCTTTTTACCCTTCAACATACCATATACAGCGTCTGCTTTATTTGCTCCTGTAGCAATCAAAATAATCTTCTTTGCGCGCATGATAGAAGCTAATCCCATTGTCACAGCCTTTGTAGGAACTTGTGATTTATCTCCATCAAAGAAACGTGCATTATCACTAATTGTTTGTTCTGTTAGATCAGCAACATGCGTTACAGATGTAAATGGTGTTCCTGGTTCATTAAATGCAATATGACCATCAGAACCAATTCCTAATACTTGTACAGATACTGTATGTTTTGCTAATTCTGTTTCATATTCTTCAGCATTTTTTTCAGGATCGTTTCCTTCTCCAGATGGAACATGAATATTTTCTTCTGGACAATCTAAGTAGTTAAATAGATTTTCATGCATAAATGTCCAATAAGATTGTTCATGTGTTTTAGGTAATCCAGCATATTCATCTAAGTTAAAAGTTAAAATATTCTTATAAGATCTACCTGTATCTTTATGATCTTGAATCATATTTTTATATAGACCTACTGGTGTGGAACCAGTTGCCAAACCTAATACTGGGTCTACTTCATGATCCAATACATCCTTCATAACTTTAAATGCTTCTTTTGATACTTCATCATAGTTTTTGCACACAATTGTTTTAAACATTTCTTTTTTCTCCTTTAAAAAATTGTAATTTTATAATCCGTATGGAATACTCCATGTGGGTCTAATTTAGTAGTGCCTTCTCTTTGTTCAAAAGGAACTTTAACTTCTGAAAAATCTGCATGAGAATGCCATGGTTCAATACAGATAAAAGGTGCTTGTGGCTTTGTCCAAAAAGCCAACCACTCATATCCTTCAAATCCTACTGTAACACCATGTTTTCCATTTGTGAGCGTTGCACTTGTAGATTTAGGATCAGCAATGATGATTGTTTTTTCTAAAGATGGTCTATCTAATTCTAATTTCGAACAATGCTCGATATGCGTTTCATAAAAATCAGAAGTTTCTTCTTGATTCAAAGAAATATAATAATCTTCAAAATTTCCACCATCACAAGGACAATTAAATGCAGGATGTAATCCAAAATTAAAGTACATCACTTCATCATTTTCATTCGTTATATCATATTTAATAGATAATGTTTTACCATCTAATTCATATGTAATATGCATTGTAAAATGATATGGATATTCTTTTAATGTAGATTCACTATCTTTTAATTCCATAACGATTTTATTGTCTGTATGTTCAATACATGTAAAATCACTATTTCTTGTAAAACCATGATTTCCTGTAATATATTCTTTTCCATTAATATGCAACTTCTTATCCCATGTACTTCCTACCATTGGAAACAACGTTGGATTTCTACCCGTCCAATACTTAGGATCACCTTGCCACATATATTCATTATCTGTTTCTAAATCACAAAAACTATGAATTTCGGATGCGTGTTCATCAACAGTTACACTTACCTGTCTATTTTGAATCGTAAATGAAGCCATAAAACCCCCCTATTTTTGAAAGCAGTTACATTATACACTATTTCATTCACGAATCATCAAACTGTTTTCATTATTTGAGGTATTTTTCTAATAAAACCAAATCAATTCCTTCAATGCCATTAAAATCTGTAGGAATAATTCCAATTTCTTCATAGCCAAACTTACGATACATTTTTCGTGCAACACAATTCTTAGCATTTGTATCGATTCTCAATTCGTTACAATCATGTTCTAACGCATACTTTTCATAAAAAGAGATAAATGCTTTCCCATATCCTTTTCCTGAAGCCTTTGGAGAAACAACTAGTGTATGCAATACACAAACATGTTTATCATCTACGACGTATTTCCAATTCCCTTGTTTATAAGAATCTACTTGTGTTTGATTGATGATAGCGGCAGCTTGAATTCCATTCTCATCTTCTAACACAAACAAATCATTTCTTTGATAAGCTTGTTCAGCTGTTTCACGAATTGGATACACGCCACGAATCCACCCAATTGTTTGTTTTCCTTGTTCTTCTGCAGTATGAATTGCATCATATAAGATTTCCACTGCATCAATATCTTTTTCAAGTGCTTTCCTAATCATCATAAAAAATACCTCTACATAAATACTTAAGTAGAAGTATATCACGCTTATTTCTTTAATGTATATTTTTCACCTGGAGCTAACACAAGAATTCTTTCTGGATTGATAATACGATTCAATAAGTTTTCGGGATTTCCATTAAATGGTGTCATTTCTGCTGCTTCTACACTTCCCCAATGAATGCAAATCAACTTTGCGTTAGGATATGTGTTCGCTAGTTTTACAGCTCCTTCAAATGTGATATGCCACTCATTATCTGAAAAATCAAATAAAATTACATCTGGTTGTGGCATTTGTAATTGTTCTTCTAACAATTTGGAATCTCCTGGAATCCAAATTTCTCCATCTACAGTTTCAATCCAATAACCACAATAATCTTTTTCTTCCCAATAACGATATTGCCATTTCTTTACACCATTTTGCCAATTATGTTTCGCTGGAGTTAATGCAACCTTTAAATCATTGATATACACAGATTCATGAATATCCATCTTTTTTGTATCATAACCTTCTTCTTGCATAACTTCTGCAACATAATTAGGTGCATAATACTTCTGACATACTTTCTTTAAAGATGTACATGTTGATCTAGAAAAATGATCATTATCAATATGTGTAATGAATAGTCCATCTAAGTTAACAACATCCTTTGCTTGCAATGGTACATCATATAATAGCGGCATATCAAAATCTTGTAGAACAGGATCAATCAAAAGATTCGTGTTATGAGAGTGAATCATAACGCCTGCTGATCCTAACCAATAAATATTTGTTTCATCGTTATTTTGAAATACATCTTTTG
>CAVLCI010000138.1:0-2891 GCA_963661415.1 Bifidobacteriaceae bacterium
TTCATTTCCTCATTTGAATAGATAATTGCATTCACAATTGCTTGCGACATAACTTCTGCAGCTAATGTTCCTACAACATTGATATCTGCCTCTACACTCCCTACACTTGCGGCATAGATCGTATCTCCATCAGCCATCGTACCAACAGGATCAATACATCTTGCATAAGCATTTCGTGTCATAGATGCTATCTTACTCATTTCTGCTTTAGAAAATGCACCATTTGTAATGACTGTACCAATTGTTGTATTTCCAGTAAACATATCTGTACGTTTTGACAATTGATATAAAACTTCTTTTGAATTTATTAAATTTCCATCTTCATTTAATAATCCTGCAATTTGAAGATTGGTCTTTGGATCAAACACATCTCCTAAAGCATTTACAACAACGATTGCGGCAACTTTTAATTGTCCAAGTTGCACTGCATAGATACCAAGTCCAGAATTAGAAGCATGTTCCATTCCTTTGATTTTTCCAACAGTTGCACCTATTCCAGCTCCAACATTACCTTGAACCGGTTCATTCTTTTCAGCATTTACACATGCATCATAACCCATTTGTTTGTCAGGACGAATCGAAGCATTTCCATATCCTAAGTCATAAATACAAGATCCACATACAAGTGGAATTTTGGCATAACCAGTATCATAACCAATATCATGTTGTTCTAAATACTGCATAATTCCTTCTGCCGCTTCTAATCCAAAAGCAGAACCACCTGATAACATAATTGCGTTAATAGGATGATCAGCAGTCGTAGGATCTGTTAAGTGTGTTTCTCTAGCTGCTGGTCCACCACCACTAATATCAATTCCAACTTTCGCATCTTTGTCAAATAGAATGACTGTTGTACCTGTTTTCGCTTGTTCATTTTGAGCATTTCCAATACGTATTCCTTCAAATTCTTTGAGATTGATTTCTTGATATAAATTCATAAAGCGCCTCTTTTCACTTTCTTAGCACATAAGAATATTTTATAATATTTATAGGAGAAACAACAATGCATAAAAAAAAGAACATCATATTCACTATAGGAATAATTGTATTTCTTTTTCTATGCTTTTTTTCTTATCAACTTTATATCCAAAAAACATTTTATGATATTGGTAGTGAAACTTTGTTATCGACATATGAACAAATTGATAATAGTTTTAGCTTATTTACGCAAAGAAACTGGAATTTATTATCTGCGTGGGACACTTATTTAGCTTCTATAAAAAATCCTAATGAAGCAATCGATTCCTGGAAAACATTAGCTTACGAAAAAGATTCATGGGATGTAAGTGATTTTTATTTATTCAATGAAGATTGTTATTTTATCACAGCTTCTAATCGTGATGGACAAGCCGATAGTATTCAAGGTACATTCGAAGAAATGTATGAAAAACAAAGTCCTGTTATATCTTCTTATATTGCTTCTGATCAACAAAGAAAAATCGTTTTCGCTTTACCATTAACGCAATCTTTAAAATATAAAGGTGTTACATATACAGGTATTGCGGTCAGCTATGATACTTCTACCATTCGCACTAGCATTAACGCATCCGATCATCATAGAAAAAGTGATTGTTATGTCATTCGTGAAGATGGAGTAGTTGTTACCGCATTAGAAAATAAAACAATCTTAGAAGATACAGTATACAACTTCTATAATTTTGCGAGTAAAAACTTTAAATATGATTCAAACATTAATTTAGAAAATACAATTCAATCCAATTCGGAAGGAAGTTTAAAAATCGAGTATCAAGGAACAGAATTTTATTTAATATATTTAAATAGTGGCATAGAAAACTGGAAAACCATTGCTCTTGTAGAAATTGATAGTTTAACATCTACTTACCAAAATATAAATTCCATTTCTCAAATCATGGTTGTTATCGTTTGTATCACGATTTTCTCCATGATTACATATTTCATTTATTTCAAAGGAAAAGAAAAATTATCTGACAATCAAGATGCATTAGAAAAAACAATCTTAGAAAAAAATCAACTATTCTCAGAAAAAGTATTGTCTTCTCAAATGATCAAAGGATTAATTACAGTCATTGATCGTTTTGCGCTAGTTGATTTAAAAGAACAAACGTATGAATATCATGGACATGATGGAGATCTAGCTTATCCACAAAACGGAAAATATGAAGACTTATTAAAAACGATTTCTAAAAAATATGTTGTTTTAAATGATCCAAAGCATTTAAAACTTATTGATTTATTATCTGTAGAACATCTCAAAGAATTATTTTCTTCACAAAAAGATAATTTAACGATTGAATATAGTGAAAGAAATGAAAGTATCTTTAAAGTCATGAATGTCATTCCAATTCAATATGAAAATCATACGGTCACTAAAGTAATGTTAGTTGCGCAAGATATTGGAATGAAACATGAATTAGAAAATCTCGCAAATACGGATGGTTTAACAGGATTGTTCAATGAAAGATATTTCACATCCATCTTACACTTGAAATCATCTCAACCACTCCCATATGTTCTCTTCTACTTAGATTTAGATCATTTCAAAGAAGTCAATGATACATATGGTCATAATCTAGGTGATCAATTATTAAAAGAAGTCGCAAAAAGATTACAAAAATGCACACGTGCAGAAGATTATGTATTTCGTATTGGTGGTGATGAATTTTCAATCATATTCTCTAATCAAAATAGTATTTCATTTGCGGAAAAGATGGTTGAACGTATTGAAGAAACAATTCGTGAACCATATTTGTTAAACAACATTATTGTTAAAGTTGGAACAAGTTGTGGATATGCAATTTATCCAAATGATACAAAAGATGAAAGTAAATTACGTATCTTAGCAGATAGTCGTATGTACGAAACAAAACAAAAGCATCATCAAAACAGCAGCCTCTAAGACTGCTGTTTTT
>CAVLCI010000139.1:0-2890 GCA_963661415.1 Bifidobacteriaceae bacterium
CAACAACACCATCAGCAAATGTTACTTTATATGTATTCTTTGAACTACCTACAATCGTTTGGCTACCAGTAGCTACAATATCTGCCCATTCATTGTTAACAAAACCTGTAATACTTGCACCTTCATTACTTGTTAATGTTGTGCCATCATAAACTTTAGTAGCACTTGGTGTAGTTACATACAATGTAGCAGGAATGATGTTATAAGTTCTTGTAACAGTTCCTGTATAGTTTCCTATACCAGTGATTGTTACTGTTACTTCACCAACATTTGTTGTATCGCTAGAATAACTTACTGTATAATCAGTTCCATTTATTAATGCATTGCCACTAACATCCTTAATTTCTGGTTCCTGCTTTTGTTCTAATCCGTTATAGATTACATCAGTTGGATTATTGATTGTTACACCTTTATAAGTTGTCTTATCTTCAGCATTTGGATCAATGCTTTGAGCATTAACCTTTAAAGTTCCAACTGCATCTGAAATTGTATAGTTACTTCTCTTTGCAGTTGTATCTTCTGAAGTGCCTTCTTCACCAGCAAACTTCAATGTATATGTATTAGCAGATTCACCCACATTAGTTTGAGAACCAGTAATATCTAATGTTGCAGTTTCATCATTTACCAATCCTTCAATTGAACCGGAAGCCGTTAATGCTGTTCCATCATAAACCTTAGAACTAGATTCAGTTGTAACGTTAACTTCGGTTTTATTAATCTTAACTGTACCTTGACCAACTAATTCAACTTCTTCTCCACCTAATAAAACTGTTTCTTTTACATATACTGTATATTCACCAGCATCTGCAAATTCAGGTTTTGTTTCAGACCAATTTTCGTTGTCTGTAGAATACATTAATGTTCCTTCAGTAATTAAAGATCTAGCTAGATCTTTGTATTTGTCGTCTAGTTGTGTACCTTCGTTGAATACAATATCTTCACTACCAATTGTATGAGATTGACCATCATATATACCCTCATAGCCTGTTACAGAAATACTTGCCCATAATGCATCTAAAGTATATGTTTGCCTATCATTATAAATATATGTAACACTATCTCCTACTTTACGAATCGTTGCGTCATACTTTACGCCTTCGCTCTCTCTTTCTTTATCTAACCATCCAATAAATTGATAACCAGGTGCTGTTGGAACAGTATCTACAACAGTAAATGTATCTCCTTTAGCGAATTTTCTATCGTAATAGTATTCTGTTTTATCGCCTTCTGTTTTTGAGGAAATACCTTCAGAAGTATTCCATATAGCATTATTTAATGATAAATAATATCCAGCTTCACCAGTCTTTTGTGTGAATTCCCAATAACCTTTGAAGAAAATTCCACTATCAGACATTGTTTTCCAGTCTCTATTCCATCCAGTGAATGTCCAACATCCATCTCCCACATCAACCGTTGTTCCTATTGCTGGTGAAGAAGAAACGGTCACTTTTTTACCAACCTCGTATTCCGTTAAATCTTCTGGCAATAGCTTAGTTACTTCTTCTGGTAGTTCTTTTCCTTCAGTAGAAGAATGGAATTCATATTGTACTTTGCTCTTTTTCACAACATCGATTTCTCTTGTTTCTGATTTTGAAATTGTTGCGCTTGTAGTGATTGATGCACCTTGTCCTTTAGCTGATACATTTACCTCGTATTTTGTTTGGGTATTTACTGTTAAATCAACGTGTCCGATTTGGCAGTCATCATATTTTGCTGTATAAGTAATTGTACCAGTCCATGTACCATCTTCTGTCTTTGTTAAATCTTTAATTTCAACAGGAGAATCGTTGATTGTTGCTGAAGTTACAGTGAAATCTGTCACAGTTGTTCTTACTGGCGTTTCTGGTTTTAGCTTTACTGTGAATGTAATTTCATCACCCATCTCTATATGATTCCATTTATCAGATTCTGTTGTAACTGCAACGCCTGGTTGTTGCCCTATCACTGAAAATGTTTGTTCCATTGCTTTAGAGCCACTTTTTCTATGAAACCCAAAAACAGCTTTATATCCTTGTTTTTTAGCGGCTGAAATGACATTTGAAAACCCAGGATAGTCTTTAATATTAGTTTCAGACCAATTTGTACTATCACTTAGCGGATAAATATCATCTTGTCCTAAATCATTCAACCCATTAAATAAATAATTATCTGCCGCCTTAACAAAGAACAAAACATATCCGTTGCATCTCGCACTTGTAAAATTACTGATTGTATTTTTCCCTGAATTGAGAGTCTTGAAATTAATTTTATTTGTATCAAGTTCAAAATTCCAAGCATAATAAACAACATTTGCATTTGAGATTGTAGCGTTAATTGTTGCGTCTTTAGCAGCCAAAAATATATCCGTATGAGGAAATAATGCAGTTGTATCAATATTCTCTTCAGCATTTCCAAACTTTTCACTTAATTGAGCTTGTTGTTCTTCAGTGAAGTTATCCATCAAATCATCTAAGTTAGGATACTGATCATATAACGCATCTAATTCATCAGAAGAAATGCTCATAATGTAATCAAACAATTCATCTGATGTCATTTCATCTATATTCACTTCTTCATTGACTTTTGTATTAGTTGTTTTTACTAGTTCACTTTTAACCTCATTTGCAAGAACGGGTGTAAAAGGAAAACATGTTACTACCATCAATATAGATAATAAGATTTTTGTTAATCTTGTCATTTCTTTCTCCATCATAAAAACTCCCTATTTATACTTCGTAATATTATATAAAATCAATTCATTAAATGCATAGTATTCATACATGTTTTTTCCCGTTTTTATATCATCCCATGAAAAAAAGCGTTAAATCCTATTAGATTCAACACTTTTCATTATTTTTTAATTATTTTAGTCTAAATCTGCACCGTTAGATTCGCAGACTTTTTTGTACCA
>CAVLCI010000140.1:0-2754 GCA_963661415.1 Bifidobacteriaceae bacterium
TCATCTGGATTGATTATATTTTGTAAGACATCTAAACGAATCTGTTGTTGTTCTAAATTTTGAGCAGTCTTCTGTTGGAATGATACAACTTCATCAATCATGTTCATTTTACCAAGTAATACATATTCACACTTGGCTAATAATTTTGCATTATCATTCTGCACATATTTTGGAGCAAGTAATAATCCAGAAGCTACACTAGATGTACCTAAACTTAGCAATGCGCCGCCTCCAGCAATAATCAATGTACCACCTGTCATACCTAGTCCACCTGCAGCTAATGCACCACCTCCTGCAGCAGCTAATGCAGCACTTGTTAAAGCTGCACCATGCAATGCAGGGAAAGCACCTCCAAAGATAGCTACAGCAATTTCTGGAGCAAACGCAAATGCTAAACCACCAGTTATACCTGTTATCGCTACAGCACCAATAGCAGCTGCACCAAATTTAAACGTGCTATTGTCTAAGTAATTGTATTGATCTTTGTAGCACTTGAAAAATTCATCAATTTCATTCTTTTGAATGTAATTCTGATTTTTACAGAAAATATCTCTAAAGTATGTTTTATGTTCTAGTTTTAACTTACTGAATTTTTTATTTTCATCCTTATCCTCAAAAATTGGCGTATATAGTTTAAACACTCTCATTTCAGAAACAATGTTGTATAGCCAAATTTTATCAGGTTTATTTTCAGCATTTGTGATTAAAGCTTTATAGACTTTTTCTGTATCTGTTTCAAATAATCGATTCACTTCTGAATGAACATCTTTAGAAACTTCTATCCATTTCTTTTTCCAGTCTTCTTTTAATTGTTGATCAGAATTTTCTTTTGTTGCTTGAATATCTTCATTGATCATATCAAGTTTCAAAGAATATAAAATTCTTGTTTCTGCAACACTTAATCCAACACAGCGTTCTAATTCTTCTTCTGAAATTTCTTTGTAACGATGTACTTCTTCTATCTTTGTTCCATGAACAAACGCATTTAAATCTTCTAATATCTGTTTTCCATCATCTTTCATGACAACTACAAAACGAAATGCATTTAGAATATTGATACTTGTCGCAAAAACTTTCAATGCATTTTTTTCATTAGTAGCAGCTTTGATTCCAGCATATGTGAAATCTAATGCAGTAAACACACCTGTAGAAACAGTATTCAATCTTTGAATCACTCTTTTATTATCAAATCTATTAAAATCAATGATTTTCAAACCTTCTAATGATTGAACATTATGTTCCTTTACTTGTTGAATAAACTTTCTAACATGTGCATATGTATGAACTAAAATGATATTTAGATTGACTGCAATACTTTGTGTTGTAAATGCGGCCAATGTTTCAACATCTTTACATTTACATATCAAATCAATAAACCAATCTCTTAATTCTTTAACATCAAAGTTCTTTAATGTAGCTGCCAATTCTTTAATAATTGGTTCTAGATTTTTTAACATCTTTCCAAATTGTATTGTTTCTTCGTATTGCTGTTTAAACTTGCCAGTCTTTTTATAATTGTCAGCTTGTTCCAATAACCATGAAATAAAAGCAATTCCAATTTTCTGATATAACTCTTTATCAGGATTTTCATCTTCAATTTTGTTAAAAATGATATGACCATCTTTATCCTTACCAACTTCAACTTGAAAAACATATGTCAAGATTGTTAATAATAAGCCTCTATAGTTAAATTCATTTTTAAAATCTTCCGCAAATTCAACATAATCATTTGCATTCTTTGCTTTTAAATCAACTTTAGAAAGAATATCATCTACTGATTGTTCAAAAGCAACATTACCATCCAATTTCATTACAATTGAAAATAATTGGTTTAAATCTATCTTTTCATCAAAATCAATTACTTTTTCAGACGTTCTGACTGCTCGATCAACCATGAAAGAAAGTATGCCGCTAAAAATCGCAAAAGAATAATCAATACTATCTGCTTTCTTAACACCTTTTACAAATTCAATATCGATGACATCATCATAAATATCACCATGAAATGAATTTAGTATTGAATCATCCAACAATATTTTTTCAATTAAAATCTTCTGTTCTTGGCCATTTTCATCTAATGCATTTCCATTCCAACCTGTTAATTCATACATAAACAAACCCTTCCCTTCAATTATCTAATTTCAGCTAATAAATCACTTAATTTTGTTCCTTTAACTTCTTAATATTAACCTTATTATACCCTATATGTGCTTCATATAAATGTACTTCTTACTCAAATATTTCAATTATCTTTCAAAGAATTAGAAAGTAGCAATTTTTATTTACAGTCACAAAAATAATTGATGTTTTTTGCATCTTAAATAATTACATAAACAACGTATAAGAGTATGTATTGTTTTTGTAGTCCAAATAAAAAGTGATACATTTCTGCATCACTTTTTATGTCATCATAGTATTTAGTAATTAACTATTCTTTTTCTTAAGAATTACTACGCCTGCAATACCAACTAAAGCAATTAAGAATACTCCACCATAGAACAATACATTGTTTTCATCCGATGTCTTTGTTGTCTTTGATTCAGATTTCTTCTCTTCTTGTTTCTTTGTTTCTTCTTTCTTTGTATCGTCTTTTTTAGTTTCATCTGGATTTACAGTATCTTCCTTCTTGGAATCATCAGGATCAACTTTATCATCCTTCTTTTCAGTTGTATATTCAGCGAGCCATTTCCATTCGTTCATCTTACAATCATCACATGTGTTTTGGTTGTTGAAGAAATATGTCCAACTCCAATG
>CAVLCI010000141.1:0-2715 GCA_963661415.1 Bifidobacteriaceae bacterium
TAAGACTAGTAGCTGGTGTTACAGTAACAATAGGCGTAGCCTTAGTGATTTCAAAATAAATTGATACAGCACCCTCATCGGAATCACTCCACTTATAATTAACAGGATCATTCAATTTCAATTCTACAGAATACTTCCCTACATTGATACCACCATCATTCTTATCAACTGTATATAAGTCATTGCTGTTAATATCAGCAGCTAATGTTTTACCAGTATATGTTTTATTAGCCACAGTAGGAACGGACACTTTTTCTTTGTTAACTGTTACAGTGATAATTGTTGAATTATTCGCTGAATCAATAGCCTCAACGGTATAAGTACCATTCTTAGGAACTAATGTGTATTTTCCATCGTTATCTGGAGTAACAACTGTTCCATCAATCTTTACTTCTTTTAGATTTGCATCACTTACAGTAAAAGTTGTAGTTTTTGTATATGTTTTCTTATTTTCAATACCATTAATCACTGGTTCAGTAATATCTGCAACACCTTCTACAGTAATAGTTTGATTTGATTGAATATTTACGATTGTATATTGTTCATTTTCATTTAATTGTATAGCATTACCATTTACCTTAACCGCAAAATTCTCCATCTTAGAATAACCGTTTGCTAGTGTAAATGTAAGAGTACTAGAACCATTATAATCAACACTAGAAGTAGATGGTATTAATGTATAACCAACCTGTTCTGTAGGAACGGTTACACTTAATTGATTTCCTGATTGAATAATAACTTCAAACGGATCCGAAGCGTTATAATTAAAAGATTCTACATATCGAACATCATATGTTCCAGAAGACAAATTTCCAACCGATTCATTAATAGCTGTATATGTCATGCCATCTGAAGTATATTCCATAGCTATAGTAGTCTTATTTTTGATTGAACCATCACTCTTGCCTTTTACAGTTTCATTGGTCACTTCAATTGAATCTTCACTTGGAGCACTCTGATTTGCTTTTGTAATTTTGAATTCTTTGCTCAATGTATATTGATTATCATTATATGTAAATGAAGCCTTTACTCTATATTGACCTGCATCAATTAAAGAATTAGCTTTAATGTCAGTATATTCTTCACCTTTTTTTTGTTCGTATTTATAAGTAATATCTGAAATATTATATGGTAACCTGCTTGAGCCAGATACTTGGTAAAAACCATTATCTTCAGATCCAGAAGTTAAAGTCGCACCTGTATATGCGTTACCCGAATACACCATATCATCAGCTTGTAATTCAACTATCGTTTGTGTATCGTTACACAAAGAACAGATTTTTTGTAATTTTTCATCAACCACTGAAACAGTATAATTATGTGGATTTTCACATTGAATAACGATTAAATATTTAACACCTTCATTAATCTTTGTTTGTCTTTCACTATAATTACAATCCGTACTATTATTTGCATCAACTCCAGTTTTCATTTTATATCCAGATTTAATGTCTGGTACAAATGAAATTGCTTTTCCTGAAGCATTCGTATTCGCAACAGATAAAGAGCCACCATTTACAATCACAGTCCCAGTAATCGTATCACATTTATCACCTGTTGACGCTTCAATCGTACCACCATTAACAATTAAATTTGTCGATAAAGCTGAACTATTTCCACCAATTGCTTTTAAAGTTCCATTATTAACTTCAACTGTACCACCGATACCTTTATCTTCATTTTTCCCAATAGCTGCTCTTTGATTCCAATCCCCATTAGCTTCAACTATACCACCATTGATTACAACTTTACCTTCACTATTTACATTAATTCCAGGACGCCATGCTGCTTGCTGACAAGGAATCACCAAAGTTCCATTCTGCTTTTTTCCACCATAGAAAGTAAGCGTACAATCATCAGGAACTTCTATTCCAGCATTCGCTGTTAAAGTAGCACCATTTCCAAAAATAATATTTACATTCCCATGAATTCCAATGCGGTTATTATTAGTGATATTTTCTTTTACTACATACCAAGTTGTTTTATTATCTTCACCTAAACTTGTTATATCACTTGTAATATTGTCAGCTACAACATATTGACTTGTTCCATTTGAATCCAAGTAATTTACTTCACCAGTTTTATATCCAGATGAGTTATCCACAGTTTGATCATTAATTTTAAAATTAATATTGGAAGAATAAATTTGAGTATCTTCATAACCATTTTGAGATACTTGAGGATCTAATTTCAAACTTGAGCCATCTGTTTCCGTAATATTAACCGATACATTTGCAGAACTATTAAATGTTTGAAAAGAAGGTCCACCATAAGCACGAACTTCACTTTGACCTTTATTTGTAATATTTAAAGTAATATCAGCATTACTTGTATTCTTAAAAGTAACTGCACTACACCATGATTTACCTAATAAATGAGCATTATCAAAAATAACATTATATTCAACTGCACTTCCTGATTCATTCACAAAACTTAAAGGTGTATCACAAGTAAGACTACCTGTAATTGTATATGTACCAGTAAATGAAACAACATCAGATCCATTTTGTGAATATCCTGTAGGCGAAATAAGGATCTTACCATTAGTCAAATCTAATGTAACAGTATCATAAGAATTTTCAGTAGTAGCACCTCCTTCATTTGCTGAAGAGCTATCAGTACCAGATTCACTTGCTGTCGAAACAGACGAAACATCGTTCGTTTCATCATCAGACGTATTTGTACTTTCAGCTTGCGTTTGTGTAATTCCACCTG
>CAVLCI010000142.1:0-2715 GCA_963661415.1 Bifidobacteriaceae bacterium
TTTGTTTTATGAATAAAACAGTAATACCCATTCTTTTTCAACATATAAAGAATATTAACTTGCCTATTGAAAGTCATTGATATATTCTTTCCACGAGAAAAATCTTGATATTCCTGAGATGTAATTTCATATATGCCATCTTCATAGTCATCAAAATAATCATATTCTCCATCCATCAGAAAACTTTTTAGATGAGGATTTTCGTTTCTATAACCAATTTGATTATCAGCATATATTCTTTTTACACCATCGTCAAAGAACATATTTCTATGTGTATGACCACTGACATACACAAAATTATCATGACAATTCGCATCTACACACCAATCTTTTTTTGGTGTATGTGTAAAGATGACTGTATTTTTCTTTGCTAATACATCTGTCAATTTATCATACAGCTGTTCAAACTTTTTACTCTCTTGAATCTCCGTATTTCTATCAACAGTTGCCCGATACACACCGTCATTTGCGTTGAATTCTTCATTATAGCCTGAAAATCCAAGACCGCCCAAAATCGCCAATCTTGTACATTTTAATTTTTCAAGAATAATCTGATTATCCGACTGTATCAATTCATCATATGGAATAATCCCCATGTCATCAGATTCATTTCTATAAAACAAATCATTATGCAATAAGTACATTCCATTTTCTTTTAATACAGCCCTGTATTTATCAACAATCTCATCCACTGACAGTCCCGGAAAATTCCAAAGTTCATGATTACCAAGAACAAATACAAAATTTCTTCTTTCTGAGTCTGCTGGCTTTCTAAGCATTTTCACAAACAGTTCAAATATTGAAAATTCTGATGACACATCTCCACCGATAAGTGTTAAACTCGTACTTTCAGTTAAAATGTCATCAATGATTTTTTTTATTGTAAAAACTACATCTTCCTTTGATTTACACCCTGCATTTTTAATTCTATGCATTAAATGCAAATCGGAAATGTAGCCAATTCTATTAGAGCCACATAAAAACATATTTCCAAAACTTCCGAAAAGCATACTACTATCAGATGAAACAATTTCCCTTGATGATTGCAATACCAATGCCGTTTCTTCTTCATTCTTTTCAACTGTTGGAAACTCACTGATGAGTTTTTTATCATAATCATACGATTTATATTGAACATTAAATTGTTCGCATAATTCACTGGTCATTTTCACGTTCTTCAAGTTGATTCCGTCTGTGTCGGAAAGATTTTTCATTCCAGTGCAGAATAATAAATCCGCGCCGGATAAATCACCTTTCAAAAATGCCACGAAATCAAAGAAATATGAAAATCTATGCACTTGCTGTTTTACAATTTCTTTGTCTTCATTACTCCAAAATTGATATACTGCAAATTCCTCGTTCTTATATACTTTCACCACCTTGCAACTCAGATTTTCATTTTCTCTAATCGGTAATTTTGTTGTATCATCTGTCGTATATTTTGAAAAATCAACATCCAAATCAATGGCTCCTGATAAGTCGCAATTTTTTAAATTACCATTTCTATACTTGATAAATTCATCAAATGTCTCAAAAGCTCGACATATATCTACACTACGCCACTGATTCAAAGTTTTTCTGCCTTGACAATTATAATAGCGATATACTTTTGTTTCTTCACAATAAAAATGTGTCACTTTATCAAAATAACCTACTACAGCCATCTCAACATCCTGATTTTTCAAGTCTTCCACAAAATCTTTTACTTCTTTTTTTTGCTTCTTATTGGTTGTAACAGATGCTTGTGAAAAATCATATTTATCAAGAACGGCTTCTAGTGTATGAATCAGGCATAATCCCTGTAAAGCATTACTACTGATATAATAGTCTTTTGACAAATACTCCATAAGCACATCCAAATGCTTTTTGTTACGCTGAGCATCAAAGGCATACTGGAAAAAGAAAAATTCTACACGTTTATATTGCGAGACTGTTGATTTTCTATAATTACTGCACACCTTTTTAAATTGTTCATATGTATCACAAGCGATGAATTTATCCAACCACTGTTTTACACATTTCTTATTTACCTTTTCACAACGCTCATATGATTCAATTTCATCCTGTGACCGTTCACACGAATAATCATCTACGGTTTCTGTCACAAAACTTTTCACTTTTGTCAATCGGTCTATATCAAGATTAAGATTTTTGGAAAATTCATCTTCAAATGCATACTGATAATAACAAGCATCTTCGTATATATCACCATCCAAAAATCCATAATATTCTTCAAAAGAATCAAAGATCATCTTATGCGGTCTTGAAACAAAATTACCTGACAAATCTTTATGAAACCAATCTTCTTCTACAAAAAAAGTTTGTGTGATTACATCGAAACCTCGATGACCGCTTTTTCTCAATTTCAATTTTCGCTCTGTCTTCACGATATCATTGTTTAAAGCTAATTCTTCTGGAACATTTTGAATTTTTAGTTCTCCGTTTTTTAGTTTTTTTATTATTTCACTTATTTCACATTGGCCCGTGTCATTAACTTCCATTGCCGCCTCCACTCATTTATTAATCAGACGAAGTCTGCCAAACGTCAGTCGCCCATAGACCAACGTTGTTTGCCTTTGCGGTTTGTTCTAGTTGCTTGAAGTAACTTGCGTAGCGTGTGTTTGGTGCAACTTCCATGCACTTCGCCATACCTGCTTCAAGCAGAATCTCCTGTACCATTTCCGTCTTGTCCTCGTTTAGATACGCGTATGCAAG
>CAVLCI010000143.1:0-2537 GCA_963661415.1 Bifidobacteriaceae bacterium
ATATGTTTTTCTCCCTCTTATCATTAATTATTTATTTTTATCTTTTAAGCATCGATTATTCGCATCTTTCCATGCTGTTAGTCCATTACAGCTTCTTCCTAGCACAACACCAGCTGCTGTGGACGAACTATTAAATTCGATATCTTCAATAAATTTATAGTTTTTAACCTTGCCTTCTTTTATTAGCTTTTGTCTTAATTCTTTCAAATATGGTTGGCAAGAATCAGTTTCTTCTTTACACATTTGTGATCCTTTGCAAACAATAAAATGTTTACCACTAACTTTACCAAAAGCTTTTACTTTCTTACTAGCTAAACTATATAAATCTTCATGTTCTACTTCTTTTACTGTATTTATATTCTTTAATGGTATTCCATCTTTATTCTTCCATTCTAAAAGACCGTTAGAACTTTTACCAAAAACAAATACTGCCGCATACGATGGACTACCAAAACATATATCTTCTTGTACTATTCCTTTTTTGATGATAGAAGAATACTTTTTTCTATCTTTTCTAATTCCAGTTCCAATATAACTTGCTAGTTCAGGATAAATATAACTACCTTTTAGTACCCAGAATCCTTCTGATGTAATCTTACCCGTAGCTTTACCACCTTTACCGTTATTTCTACTTAAATATAGCAATTCTTCATCTTGACGAATATCTTCTTTCTCATTAGAAGGTGAAGGCTCAAATGCTATATATCCTAGTGCAGATAAAACTAGTTTTGCATTATCAATAAATGTATTTAATGTATCAATTACAGATATATCTAAATTAGATTGTGTTGGGGTATTTCCATTTTTAACAATATAACGATTTGCTTCTACGGCTAAGTTATAAAATCTATTTTCTAAATATTTTACTTTACCTTTATCTAGAAATTTATCAATCGTGATGAATGTCACTGCTTCTGTCCAATAACTATTACCATCAGAATCAAATGTATGTGACTCTGATAATCGTTTAATGACATTATCTGATTCACCTATATAGATAAATGGTTTATCTTGCCCATCATCTCTACCAAACAAGAAATATACTCCAGGCCCACTTATCCCTTCTAATTCACTACTTTTATTAACATCAGTATGTGGAATCCTATAAGCTCTACCATTCCAATTATCTGAATCTATTCTCCATCTACCTGATGTATCATTATCCATTAAATATATCTTTATTGTTTTCCCCATATACAATAACTAGTCCTTCCAGTTTACTTATTCAAAGAAATTAAATTCATCAATTGCCATAGCAATATCTATTTGTAATTCTTCCTTTATTGGAATTTGTTTTCTTTCTTCATCTACAATCACTAAATAATAGTCTTCAGTACGATTAAATTTTTGTGATTTCAAATTAAATGTACATTTAAATTCTCTGTCTTTCACTATAGTACTTGTTTTATTTGCGATTATTTTCTGTGTATCACTAACAACATTACCTACTGAATCTTCAATATAAACGTTATATGTACATGCAACATAATTATCTTTAACAGCTTCTTTTTGATAAAAACTTAAATTAAAGATCATATTGCTTATCTTTCTATTAGAAGAAAGAAGAGCTATACCTACTGGCTTAGTATCATATTTATCTTTATTAATTTTATAGGCTTTATATCCTGATCTTAAATATTTATATTTAATAACAGGAACACATATTTCTTGTAAACTTACGCCACCATGAACAAATTTGCTTCCACCAGCTCCTTTAATGCGTATATTTTCTCTAGGCGTAAAACCTAGCATATTAGAGTTATTATATATTCCTTTTACAGGCATTAAGAAATCAGGATTAGCTTGATCATTTGTTATTACATAACGTCTTCCTTGTTCAATAATATCTTTCTTAAAAGAAGAACGTTCCATTTTATCTGATTCATCTAATTGTTGATAAGTATATAAGAATCCATGATCCGATGTAATAAGAACATTTAATCCTTGTAATTCATTACAAATTACATTCACTAAATTCTTAATTTCATTAATTGCCTTATCACATGCATCAAAAACAGAGCTTTCATCATTATGACTTGAAGCATCAATTGTATCATGGTAAATATAGATGATATCTTTGCCTTTGGTTACAGCACGTCTCTCATCTCGCTTCATCTTAATAATGTCTGCATATCTTAAAGCTACACTATTTTCACTATATGATTTCAAAATACCGTCACGATCACCCATTTCACTAGACTTACCATCAACTTTCACTTGAGTAGTTCCATTATTTTCTATAGCTTCTAATTTTTTATGTGGAAGTAAAGCTGCCATTCCAAATTTAGTGATTGTCGGGAAAATACCTTGCATAGAAGATATTTCTACATCAGCTTTAGTTTCTATTTCAAGTTGTTTAGCTAGTGAACGAGCCACATCATAACGCATTGCATCAGATATAATCACAAAGACTTTACCTTCAACTTTTCCAACAATTTTTTGATAGAAATCTACTTGTTGATTAATCCCTTTAAATCTACCTGTATCTTTTAAATCTTCTTCTATTACATTATTCCAATTTGAAGCAAGTTTATCTA
>CAVLCI010000144.1:0-2451 GCA_963661415.1 Bifidobacteriaceae bacterium
TTGTCATACATTTCAAACATTTCCTTCCGTGTATATTTACATCCTTGTATT
Source organism: Bifidobacteriaceae bacterium (assembly GCA_963661415.1). Classification (GTDB taxonomy): domain Bacteria; phylum Bacillota_I; class Bacilli_A; order Erysipelotrichales; family Erysipelotrichaceae; genus Bulleidia. The sequence goes on from CAVLCI010000144.1 coordinate 52, forward strand.
GCACGGCTGTTGATTTCCGCTACTATTTCTTTACAGGCGGAATTGGCCGCCAGAAGCGATGTATAGATATGTTCTTTAAGCTTTTCTATTACCCATGTTTCAACAATCTGTACATGTTTTTCGACAGTTGGCTTTCCTTTGGGTTTGTAAGGTAAAGGTGGTAGTACAATCGTATTGTAGAAATATTCCAGATCCTGATAGGTACTGTTAATGATAAGCTCATCTTTTGTATGTTTTGTAACAGCTGTAGATGCATTATCTGGAACAAGATATTTAGGAACTGCGCCATAAAAATTCAAAGCATCAACAGTGCCTTTTACAAAGTTAGGCATTTTTTCATTTTCAAACAGTTCAACAAAACAGTAGTCACTGATGTATTTGTCAACCCAAAACTGAGCCACTTCATCAATTTAAAAATGAGCCACCTACCAATGATGTTAAATATGGTAGATGGCTCATTTGTTTAGTAGTAAATTTCTAGTTGCCCGTTGTTGTTAACGATTCCTTTTTGAATAATTTTTATGTCCTTTTTGCTTAAAGAAAGAAAGGATAGTTCACTACATTTAGTAAAGAGGACAGTCCCGTAAAAGATATCTACGGTCTCATTGTCCAGTTTACACAAAATTGTCTCTTCTAAGTTTTTATACGTGGCTCTTATTTCTATAAACACTCTAATATCTAAGTTCTCATCAAATATATAGTCGGTTGTATCATAGCCTTCTTCAAATTCTTCCTCAAGAACCTTCTTAAAACTTGTGGTGTTTAATACTTCAATATTGGTGCCTTCAACTTTAACGTACCTCATTTTTCATCCACTCCTTTGTTTGTCTAATTCTATATGACTCTCCAGACATATCTATAAGATGAGACTTGTTTGCTAGACGGTCAACGATGGCTCCAGTTAGTATCTTGTCTTTGAATACTTCATCCCATTTATCCATGGTTAGATTTGAAGTGATGATAATAGAGCCAGCTTCATTGCGTGAAGATAAAAGGTTGAACAGTATTTCACCTGAATCTTTAGAGAATGATGAGTATCCTAATTCATCTAGAATGACTAAATCATATCTTTCAAATCTCTTTTGATATCTAAGATATTGAGATTTAGACATTGCCTCATTAATTTCAATTATTAAATGTGGAACAGATATAAATAAGACACTCTTATTTTCCATGCATGAAGCCATGCCTAGCGCTAAAGATAGGGCTGTCTTTCCAGTGCCAGGGTTTCCAATAAGAATTATGTTTTCTCCATTATTAATAAATTCTAGTGTTTCTAGTGCTTTGATTTTACTTTTGATTTCTTGTGATAGATGATCTCTTTTAAAATCACTTAAAGTAAATTTGTGAGGGAAGCGGGCATCTTTGATTCTTCTTTGAATAGAGTTTTCGTTCCTTTCACTTGTTTCTAGATTTAAGACTTCTGTAAGGAAATCTTCATAAGTAGGTTCATTTATTAAAGCTTCTTTGATGATGCTTTCATAGTTTCTTTTAATATAAGGCAACTTTAAAGTGGTTGCACATTCTTTAATGGATAAGTTCATCTGTATTTCCTCCCGTGAATAATTTTGTTACTTCTAATATTTGTTTAATTGTTTCTTCTTTAACCCAGTTATTATCTTTATTGATTCTTTGATAATCTGGTTTTAAAACTTCGATAAGTTCTTTAAGTTCTAAGTGCTTATTTTCATTTAACTTCACTATGAAAGACTTTGGATTATCCTTATAATATTTATCGAAGATATCTTTGAGTTCTGGAACGGATTTAAGAGCTGTCGAATTTCTTAACGCTCCAGGCTTCCTTAGAAACGTGTCTAGATAGTGGTTAATATCTATGCACGTTTTATTTTTGCCAGTATCCCTAATATGAGTGGCTACTTTATCTTGTTTATAGTAAACATCAATGTTATTGGGATAAATCTTAACTAATACATTTTTCTCAACCAAATAATCAGGCACTGAATAGAAGTTGGCATCTACTTTGATAAAGGAATACTTATCTACAACCCTTGATTCAATATGTGCCGACTCATACATTGGCCTATATGATTTTAAGCATTTCATTTCTTCGCTAATTGAAGTGTTTTTATTGATCTTTACTAATTCTTGTTGAAGATATGAATCCGCTTCCTTAAAAGTATTAAACTCATACTTAATTGCGAACACTTTGTTTCTAATCCATTTAACAGCTGATTCTACGGTTCCTTTTTCATTGCCGGAGAAACAGTTAGTTACGTTGATTGAAAACCCATAGTATGTAGCTAGTTTAAGGAGCTCTTTGTTTATTTCCTTCTCATTTCTTCCAATAAACTTGCTTACAACGTTTCTCATGTTGTCATAAACGCCTTCTTCATAGCTTCCTTTAACCATTTCAAAGAATTTAACTTGGGAATTGATAAA
>CAVLCI010000145.1:0-2296 GCA_963661415.1 Bifidobacteriaceae bacterium
AATGAAAATGCATTCATCCAAAAATATCAAAATCAATTAGACTTCATACAGCGTTCAGAAAACTTTTTTGAAGTAGTACCAAAAGGATATTCAAAAGGTGAAGCTGTCATACAAATCGCAAAACATCTAAATATCCCACTAGAAAACTGTTGGTGCTTTGGTGATAGTACAAACGATTTAAGTATGTTACAAGTAGTCAAACATCCTGTAGTTATGGGTAATGGTGATGAAGAAGTTAAAAAAGTCGCAGAATTCATCACTCATGATTGTAAAGATGATGGTATTGAATTTGCTTGCAAACATTACAATCTGATATAAAAGTACAAATTTTGTTTTTAAAATAGATGAGCATACATTGTTCATCTGTTTTTTGTTTGTATTTGCAGATAAAAACATGAAATCCGTTTTTATCTCTCAAAAGATACTGTATAATAATGTTGTAAGAAAATAAAAACGAAAATTCCGTTTTTAACTGAGGTGGCTTATGAAAATACTCCGTATCACTGCACAAGGACTTCCATTATTCAAAAAAGACCTAGATATTTACTTTTATACACAACAACGAGTTTCAAAAGAAGATAAAGATAGTCTTTATCATTTAAAAGACAACTACTATCTGCACTCTGCTTGTGCTTTCATTGGTATTAATGCGTCTGGTAAAACTTCTGTTTTAAAAGTCATCAGTTTAGCCTTAAATATTATCAAAAATGAGCCTATCAATCATATAGAAGCAAGAACTATTCTTTCTAATGCAAAGAAAGCTACAATTCGTACATATTTTTACGACAAACGCAATTATGTATGCTGTTTAGAAACTGTAATTACAGCAAATAAAACAAAAACAGGTGAATATGTATATTCAATTTTATCTGAACACATTTGGGAAAAACCAATTTCCACTATTAAGTCAAAAAAGAATCTAACTGATTTTGTAGGAATAAAACCTGTAGCTGAGCGTAACAAAGATGAAGCATATCTTCCTGATGATGTTAGCTTTATCATTGCACATAATAAAAAAATGAATGATACAGTAGAATTATTTAGCTTATTATCTTATACGAATGTAAATGTGCTTCCTTTTACAGAGGATATCCCACTAGAAGTTATAACTTTCCTTGATCCTACCATTGATAAATTGTCTTTTGAACAAATGGAAGGAAAAACATTCATCCATTTAAAATTTAAAGAGGAAGAAGAAATAATCCTAAATAATGCGTCAGACCTTGAGCAATATTTGTCATCTGGCACAATTAAAGGAATTATTACATTCTCTATGGTAAAAGAAGTTCTTCAATCAGGCGGTTATCTTCTAGTAGATGAAATTGAAAATCATTTCAATAAAGAAATAGTAACAACTCTAGTTCGTTTCTTTATGGATAGTAAACTAAATAAAAAGGGTGGAACACTTGTTTTCACCACTCACTACCCTGAGCTACTAGATGAATATGATCGTAACGATGGAATTTATATCATCCGGAATAGAAATGGCATTACAGCAGAAAATTTAAGTTGCATATTAAAACGTAATGACATCAAGAAAAGTGACGCTTATCAAAGTGGATTTCTTGAAGGAACAACACCCGCATATGAAGCTTATATGCGCTTAAAGAAAAACTTAATCTCTTCAATCGATTAAGGAGCTAGCAAAATGAAATTAGCGAAATATAAAGCATGTATATGCGAAGGTTCTGCAGAAGAAGCGATTATTGATATCTTAGTTGATAATAATCTTTTGATTTTCACTAGAGAAGAAATGCTAGAAGAATGCGTAATACGTTGTCGAAATGCCAAAAGATTTGAAGAACGATTCTTAAGAAAAGGATTTGATGATTAGATTTCAATTATACGAGTTTTAGATTCCCGAAGAGAAGAATTTCGGTTAAGTAAAGCCTACAAGCATAAAGTTGATGTAATCAATGTCATTACTGCCCCAGAAATTGAAATGTTAATCATTCATGCAGAAGGTGCATATCATCAATTTAAAAATTCTGGAATGAAGCCTAGTGATTTCTGCAAATCTAATCTTTCTATGCATGATGTAAAATCATATGAATTTGTTAAAAATTATTTCAATAACCCTGCAACATTAGTGAATGCTATAAAAGAATATCGTAGAACTGCAAATATTCCTAAAGGAGAATATTGTTTGTCGGATTTATTGAAATAAGACTAAAGATGCAAAAATACCATATTAAAAGCAGAAGATGCTCATTCTTCTGCTATTTTATTTCTTGCAAGTCACTGTTCGCATTTGCTTTTTTATTTGTGTCGTAATAAACATAATATGTTTTTGTAC
>CAVLCI010000146.1:0-2214 GCA_963661415.1 Bifidobacteriaceae bacterium
ATAGCGCTTACTTTAAAAATATAAAATATTAAAGAAAAGTATGAAATTTGTTTAAAAAAAGTAATCCAAACAAGGATCACTTTGTATTGTCGGATAATTCTTTTGCGAGTAATTCTAATTGTGGAAGATTATCTTCAGAAACAGAAGATTGAATCTTGATGATTGGTTCAATGATCTTCATGTTTTTCATGGATTCTAATTGTTGTTTCATCTTATTAGCTGCCATTGGTGCCCAAGATCCATTTTCAATGATACCAATTGTTCGATCAGATAGATTGTGATTTTTTAACTCGGTTAATAAGTTCTGCATAGAATCAAATACTTCACCATTATAAGTAGCACTGGCAAATACAAGCGTAGCGTATTGAAATGCACGTGATACAAGTTCAGAAGTATCTGTTTTCGATGTATCAAAGATCATGACAGAACGCATCCCATTTTCTGCGAGTTTCATAGCGAGGATTTCTGCAGCGTTTTGTGTATTTCCATAAATTGATCCATAGAATATCGCAACAGAATAACGTTGTGGTTCATATGCTGCCCAATGATAGTAACGAGAAATGATTTGTTCAAAATCTTTTCTCCAAATATGTGCGTGCAATGGACAGATCATTCTGATATTCAAGGAACTTGCTTTTTTTAGAACTGCGAGTGTTTGAGGACCATATTTTCCTACGATATTGACATAATATCTTCTCGCTTCATCTCTCCAATCATGATCCCATCGCACTTCATCGGCAAAGATATTTCCACTCATAGCACCAAATGCACCAAAAGCATCAGCGGAGAAGAGTGTTCCAGTTGTAGATTCATAGCTCATCATAACTTCTGGCCAATGTACCATTGGTGCAGATATAAAATGCAATTCATGTTTTCCTAAAGAAAGTGTATCACCTTCTTTAATGACAACAGAACGATCTTTAACATCTAAATGATAAAAATTCTCAATCATCTTAAATGCTTGCGCACTGGCAACTAGTTTCATTTCAGGATATTTATGAAATAAATCTGGAATGATAGAACAATGATCTGGTTCCATATGTTGAATGACCATATAATCTAGTTTCTTATCTTTTAATACATAATTTAAGTTTTCTAAAAATTGTCTAGAAACAGAATCATCAATACCATCCATTAAACAAGTTTTTTCATCATCTATCAAATAGTTGTTATAAGACATGCCATTTGGAACCGGATAAACATTTTCAAATAATTCAATACGTCTATCATTTGCACCTAAGTAATAAATATCTTCATTGATTTTTCGAACATTATACATAAGAATACCTCCATTCTTTGTGAAAATCATAATTCAGATTGACAGAAATGAAAATACAAAATGAGTGTTATTTTGTATAATGAAAAAAAGATTTGAAAGTTTTTTACAGGAGATGAAATGGCGAATATATTTGATTATTTAGAGTGGAGATGTTTCTTTCAAACAAGATTCATTCAATGAAGTAGATAATTTAGTGTTAGCACAACTTGCTTATACTGATTTTGATGGATGTATTTGCGAAAAAGGATTTACCACTTTTCAAGAAGTGTATGAAAAGTACTATCAGATCCATACAAAAGAAGAAATCTTAGAGAGAACAAGCTTTATCGCTAAAGCTCCATTATTGATGGATACAATGGTTAACTCTGTTCGATTTGGTAATATTCGGTTCAAAAAATACATCAATATCATTAATGGAAATCGAAATGAACAAATGTCTGCAGTACAAATGTGGTTGCCAGATGGAACGGTCTATGTAGCCTATCGTGGTACGGATGATACGTTCATTGGTTGGAAAGAAGATTTGTGTTTTTCATATATGGAAGAAACAGAAGGACAAAGACAATCTTTGAAATATTTGAATGATTGTTTTAGAAAAACAAAATTGAAGTTAAGAGTTGGTGGTCATTCTAAAGGTGGAAATTTTGCGATATACGCAAGTGCATTTTGTGATAACAAAGTACAAAAACAAATCATAGAAATATGGTCAAATGATGGCCCTGGTTTCATGAGCGAAGTGACAATTTTCACGGCAGCAAGCCCCTGACTTTAGTCATTGGGACGAATGACGCTTTGTACATTGATTAAGTAGTTAATTGATAGAATATCTAATACATGTATGATATAATATTAGTGTAGAAAAGAGTCTTATTTATGCAAAAATATGTACGTAAGAAAGGTATTGTATACAAGAATCAATTTCATGTTATTTTCTG
>CAVLCI010000147.1:0-2195 GCA_963661415.1 Bifidobacteriaceae bacterium
CACTCCCCAAAAGTTGACCCCAAAAGTCATACTCCCCAAAAGAATTTGGTTATCCTGAAATTTTTTAGTTAATTCAGTTTTCTGTAAAATCTATATTAGATTTTATATATAAAAAAACTATGAAATACACGATTCATAGTTTTTTTGTGAGACTTACAAATAATTTGAAAAAATTGAGATGTATATAAGGGTTATTTTGTATAGCTATTTTTTTGAATACTTTGAATCACATTTTCAGCTTGTCGGATTCCATCCACTGCACTACTAACAATTCCTCCAGCATATCCTGCACCTTCTCCGCAAGGATATAATCCTATGATGTTAATGCTTTGACCTTGTTCATCACGCATAATTCGGATTGGTGAAGATGATCTAGATTCCATTCCAACCATAATTCCTTGATCAATAAATCCTGGAATCTTGTGATTAAAATGTACAAATCCTTCTTCTAAAGATCGATTTACTTCGTCTGAAAATAAGGAATGCATTTCTGTTAGTACATTGTCTCTAGGATAAGAAGATTCAATTATCAGATTGGATGGAATTTGATGGTTGATATAATCTTTGATGTTTTCGCTTGGTGCATTAAATAAATCAATATATGCTTTCTTTTCTAGCTCTTTTTGAAATTGGAAACCATCTAATGGATGTCCATGATTAAAATCTTTCGTTGGAATTTGAACGAGAATTGCGCTATTTGCGTTTTTTCCATCTCTTTGACTATAAGACATTCCATTGACTGCTAAGGATCCTTGTTCTGTAGAAGCAGGAATGACAACTCCTCCTGGGCACATACAGAAAGAATATACACCACGATTTATGGTAGAACGATAGGTCAAAGAATAACTCGCTGAAGAAAGTGCTGGGTGTTCTGCAAAGGTACCATATTGATTTTGATTGATTAAAGTTTGTGGATGTTCCACACGTACACCACACGCAAAATCTTTTTGAATCATAGAAATACCTTGTTTGTATAATCTTTCATAAGTATCAGAAGCACTATGGCCACAACAAAGTAATACATGATCACAATAGAATTTTCCTTGATTTGTTTGGATGCCTTTTACTTTTTTATTTTCTAAAATAATTTCGTCTAATCGTGTATCAAAATGAATTTCACCACCTAGGGAAATAATCTTCTTTCGAATATTTTTGACTAAAATACGTAATATATCTGTTCCAATATGTGGCCGATGTTGATAGGCAATAGCAGGATCAGCACCTGCTTCAATGAATTCATCTAATACTTTTTGTACACGAATGTTTTTCATTCTGGTAGTGAGTTTCCCGTCAGAGAAAGTTCCAGCTCCACCTTCACCAAATTGAATATTACTTTCTTGTTTTAAAATTCCATTTTGAAAGAAATCTTGAATGTCTTTTGTTCTATCATCTACATTTTTCCCTCTTTCTATGATGATAGGTTTACATCCACATTCTGCTAATAATAATCCAGCAAACATTCCACTTGGACCAAATCCAACAATAATTGGGCGAATATCTGGATGGCATTGTTCAGGATTACAATAAATTTCTTTTTTTCCTTCCAGAACATCTTTTCTTTTGAGATATTTTTCAGAATTTTTTACTTCTGCAAGAACAGTATAAGAATAAACCAACTTTTTATCTCTTGCATCTAATGATTCTCTTTCTATTTCAAATGAAAGAATATCACGATTAGAAGCGTGTATTTTTTTTGCGATATCTTCTACTGTTAGTTTTTTTCCTACTGGTATTTTAATTTGATTAATTTTTAATAACATATGAAACTATTATACAAGAAAACATCAAAAAAGGATGATTAACATCCTTTTCCATCCAACCCACATGTTTTCCCTTGAGAAACATGAATGACTTCTTTTCCTAAATCTGTAATGAAACTTTCCCATTCTAATGTCACAGTACCATCTTCTTTGATGATTGCGGGAATACCAACCGATTTGTTTTCTTTAACTAAATCAAAAATAGAATCTCCATCACGTAATTGTAAGAATTCTTTTAATTCTTTAACAGAAGAACATACATCAACATAAATATATTCGATTCCATAGAAATCAAAATTCGTTTTTGCGTCCATACAATCAGGACAACTATTTGTTCCATATACTTTTAACATAAAAACCTCCATTTATCTTTTTATTGATTGTATTACGATTCTTTTGATGTGTCATGTTGAATGCTTTTTTTAATGGTATAAT
>CAVLCI010000148.1:0-2171 GCA_963661415.1 Bifidobacteriaceae bacterium
CCATCAATGATTTAACTAAAGTATCTGATATCGTTAGAAGTAGAACATATGAAGCGTTCTTCCCACTTATCGCTACTGCAATTATCTATTTTGCCTTAGCAAACCTAGTTATCGTTGTACTAAATGTGATTCAGAAAAAGATTAACCCTAAGCAAAGAAAGACTGTCTTAAAAGGCATTCAACGTGATGAATTTTAAGCATCATAAAAACTATTTAATATCAACGACCATTTTGTTCTGCTTATTGCTACATTTCCAAAGAGCCATTGGATGTTGTTCAATACGTGCAAGAATATCCATATCTTGAAAAAGTAACTCTGGGCGATATTCCTTTTGACCAAACAAATTCCAAAAGGAAAGTTCACTTTCATCTGGTGTCAACAATTCTTCAAGATACATAATAACCTGTTCTTGTGCTTGTAGTGCATCAAACCAAGTGCCTCGTTGTAGTACAGGAATTAAATCTGTTTTTATACGTTGTTGAGATACTGTGGCAATTTGATTGAAATTAAATTGATTTGGAATATTTTCGGACCCTATAGCGCTATAAAACATTACACATTTTTTTAATATCGTTTCCCGCGACTCATCAAACAACTTATACTTCACCATGGTGTGTATATCATAAAGATCACGAGGTGCTGTACGATTGAGAAGTGCAACTATTTTTGAAGCATATATTTCTAAAGGATCAACACTCAAAACAGTAAGTTCTTGTTCTAGCCAAGGTAAATTAACAGTCCTACGTATTGGCATTAACACATAACAACGAAGCATATAATTAATTTCTATTTTGAGGTTATCTTTCATTCCACCAGCATTTTGATACTCATATACAAAGGAATCTAAAGCATGATATGTTTTAGACTTTTGGCTCATATGATATCCTGTAGCAATCATGTATTTGTTGATTCGTTCTGTGATTTGTTTTCGTATCACAAGCATTTCATCACGAGAAACATTTTTTGAAAAGTCCATATCAATATCAACAGATAATCTTGGCAATTTAAATATAGTTAAGTTAATAGCAGTTCCACCTTTTAACGCTAACGAATCTGATAGAAGATCATCTTTTTGCATAAAATACAATACGTCAGCCAAACGGCAAACTTTTTCAAAAGTATCTCGAACAAATCCTAATTCTCGTGCTTTCTTTCCCAAAGTTATTCGATCATATCGCATCATAATCAGTTACCCCTTTATTTATCATATGCAATAAATTTTTAGGCGCATATAACTCCCATTCTTCATTCCATACACATTCGTGGTTATCACTCGATAAATAAGATTTTCCTTTAGGTAAATGTGATTTACACATGTCAAAAAATTTATCAGAGAGACCTATATTATCCGCAAAAGTTGAAAGAATATAGCCTGTTTTTTGATAAAGAAAACCACTTTCATATTCTGCGAGATAATCCAAAAGCTTATCCTCGTCCAGTGACGGAATTAAATCAATACAGCGTAGAAGCTCTTCTAATCCACCAATTTTTTCAAATAAATTGATAGAATCTATCACTGTTCTCTCTAGTGTGGTTACACGAGTTCCGTTTATTTCTGTAATACCACCACTAATGCGTGGAGCAACACGTCGATATGTTACGCCATCATAATCAAAATCCCGAAATCTACTTTCGCTAGTTACTTGTATTTCATAAAAAACTTGATTGCTATAACCATAAAATTCAAACGCACTATGATACGATACAGTAGCATCATTACTGATATGAGAAGAGATTACATAACGATTAGCAATAGGTTGTTGAGTTTCTAAACTAATGGTCACATACAGACCTCGTTTTATATGTTCAATATACCCTTTCTTTTGATAATCCCAACAAAGCCATTTTGCCGCAGCTTCGCTTCCAGCGATATCTTCTAACTCATTTTTATTGAAGCAACCCAATTCCAATAACTTCTCATAATACTTCATGATTTTCACCTCGTCTTTATTCGTAGTCAATATAGCACAAAAGGTTAGTTTTTCCTATCCTTTTGTGTAAATTTAACTATAAGAAACCAAAAAGACATTAACCATTTTTAAAAGCTGTCACACTATTCGTAACAGCTCTAATTTATTTTTGAATATTCGTAATTTCTTTCTTCATCCAATTTACTAACTCATCCATACCTTCGCCTGTTTTAGCACTAATACAGATGATATCTGCCTTT
>CAVLCI010000149.1:0-2142 GCA_963661415.1 Bifidobacteriaceae bacterium
CGAAGAAGGTGGCACTTTCTTCATTTTCAAAGATGACATGAATTTCATCAATAAAGACATGTGTTCTTTTTCCTTTTCTCCAGTTTTCATTAACACGATTAATAATCGCATCGGTAATAACGAGTAATCCCATGGTTTTAAGTTGTTTTCCTAGATTAAAGATATTGAAAGAAAGAATCCTAGATTGTATATCAACATTAGTTTGGTGGGCAAAGATATTTAATGATCCATTAGTGAAAAGTTCAAGCTTAATCGCTAGTGATTTGGCTTCTACTTCTTCTTGTTCTAATAACTTATTGTATAAATGCTTTAATGTAGGAACTTTTGTTTCTTGATAAACCAAAGATACACATCTATCAATAATCGAACGATCAATAGGGGATATACCACCTTTATTGGTATCAAGTTGTTCAAATAAGGACATAATGAATTGTGATTTATCGGCAATCGCATTGCCACTATCACCATATCCTTCTGACATATCCATCGCATTAATATAATCATTACTATTGGTTCCGATACGAATGATTTGACCACCTAACGCATTAATGATTGGATCATATTCACCTTCAGGATCAGCAATGATAATATCATCATCTGTAGAAAGAATTAAAAACTCAATTTCTTCTTTTGTAAGAAAGGATTTACCAGCACCAGGAATTCCTAAGACAAAAGAGTTTGGATTTTGTAACAATGATTTGTTACAAAGAATCGGATTGTTGGTAATGGCATTTTGGCCATACCAAATTCCACCTTTCTGCATAATTTCATGTGCTCTAAAAGGAATAAATACGGCAGCACTCTCTGTTAGTAAAGTTCTAGTGATATTCAACTTATTTACTCCAATAGGCAAAGCTGTTTGAAGTCCATCTAGTTGCCTTTTTGAAAAGTAAAGTGTTTCTAGTTCGCAAACATATTTTCGAGCTACTGCCTTTAATGTTTCACTGTCTTTATCTAGTTCTTCTAAAGAATCTGCAAGATGAACAACTGTAATATTACAAAGCATCATTCTTTGATCTCGTACAATTAAATCATCCAGAAATTCCTTACATTCTTTACGTTGTAGTTCCATGTCATAAGGGATAATGGCTGAAAAGTTATTGTTGCGATTTTGTTTCATTTGCCAATCGGTAATATTCTTTTCTACACCTAAAAACTTGTTTTCTACTTCTCTAACTGCTTCATCAGTAGGGATGGTAATGATATCCATGGAATACATAAGATTCTTATTTAAATCGCATAGTTCAGATACAAATTCATCCTTTAAAAAGCCTGGATAATTACTTAAATAAAGTACTCTTCCATATTTACCATCAAATTCAAAATACTTGTTATGGTACTTGCTCATTCTTGGTGTAATTAAATCTTTAAAAGAATGACCTTTGCGTGCTAGATCGTTGATATCTAATACAAACTCTTCGGTTTCACTTCGATAAAAATCATGAAGTATTTTTAATCGTTCTTCAGCATCTAGTTCAATACAAGAAGATCCAAGTCGAGCAAATAGGGTAGAGAACTCAGTTGTGATTCTAGAAAAGGTGAATCTTGCTTCTTCAATGGTGTTTTTAAAAACAGTAACAGTAATATATTTTTCCTGGATAATATCATCACTTTCGGATAGTTTATCTAGAAGCATATTGTTGTATTCTGTACGGTATTTATCTAAATTATCATTCTTTAACGGAATTAATATATCTTCTTTGAATTTCTTTATATCGACTTTACGATTATTAATAGTAATCTTTGTCATAACAGATGAATCAAATGAATTGAGTAGATCACTATAGCTTAAGAAGAGATTGTTTTTATCTTCTCCAGAAGCAATCTTATAGTTGATATCTAAGAAACGATAACTCTTTGTATATTTATTACCAGATTTAAAAATACCATCCTTATAGATTACATCTACTGGGATGGTATCTTGTACATTCTTAGGAATTTTTATTTTCTCTTTGTTTAGTTTTTTTAATCTTTCGTAGCTTTTTATCATGATTAATAGATTCCTTTCTTGATTGAATAATGTTTGGCTCAAGTAGCGTGTAATAAAGATTGAATGGGCAATTAATTAAATTTCTAGTAGATAATGCAAATGAACTTAAAGCTACTTTAATAATGTCTTCCGTATACATACCTTGAAATTTA
>CAVLCI010000150.1:0-2090 GCA_963661415.1 Bifidobacteriaceae bacterium
TTTAATTATTTTAGTCTAAATCTGCACCGTTAGATTCGCAGACTTTTTTGTACCAATAGAAAGAATCTTTTCTTTCTCTATGCATATCACCGTTACCATCATTGTCTCTATCAACATAAACAAATCCATAACGTTTCTTCATTTCACCTGTAGAAGCAGATACAAGGTCAGTACAACCCCACATTGTATAGCCCATCAAATCTACACCATCTTCAATTGCTTCTTCCATAGCCTTGATATGATCTCTCATATAGTCAATACGATAGGAGTCATGAATCTTTCCATCTTCACTCTTTTCATCTACTGCACCTAGTCCATTTTCTACGATCATGAGTGGAATTTCATATCTTCCATATACTTCGTTTAAATAGATTCTTAATCCCATTGGATCGATTTGCCAACCCCAATCACTTGCCTTTAGGTATGGATTTTTAATACCAGAGAATAAGTTACCTGCAGTCTTTAATGTATCTGGATCAACAGATGCACAAGAACTCATGTAGTAAGAGAAGGAATAGAAATCAACACATCCTTCTTTGATGATATCAAGATCACCTTCTTCCATACGTACTGTTACGTTATGATCTTTGAAGTATCTCTTTGCGTAATATGGATAATGACCTCTTACTTGTACATCTCCACAGAACCAGTTAGATAGATTCATTCTATCTTGTGCGTCTTTGTTATCTAATGGATTTGGTGTATATGGATAAACCATAGAACCTGCAATCATACAACCAATCTTATTTTCTGGATTGATTTCATGACCAATCTTAACTGCTTTTGCGCTTGCTACGAATTGATTGTGTAAAGCTGTAAAACGATCAGATGCTTCTTCTGGTGTTTCAGTTGCTTTAAACATTGGTTTGTGGTCTTCACCTAACATACCTAATGATAGAATTCTACCGAAAGATTGTGCACCACAGTTGATTTCATTAAATGTGAGCCAGTATTTTACTTCATCTTTGTATTCTGTAAATAATGTTGTAGCGTATTTTACAAATGCGTCAATACACACTCTACCAACCCATCCATTATATTTTTCACTTAATGCCCATGGCAATTCATAGTGAGAAATTGTAACTAATGGTTCAATACCATATTTCTTACATTCCGCAAATACATTGTGATAGAAATCTAGACCTGCTTGATTTGGTTCAGCGTCTTCTCCTGTTGGATAAATTCTAGCCCAGTTAATAGACATACGATAGCACTTGAATCCCATTTCTCCATATAAAGCGATATCTTCTTTATAATGGTGATAGAAGTCTGTTGCTTCATGAGATGGATAATAAACGGAAGAATCAATTTCCTTATCCCATAAACGAGGTTCTGTTACAGTTCCTCCACGAATGTGATCTGGTACAGATGCACCTTTACCATCTGCGTCCCATCCACCTTCAAATTGGTTAGCGGCTGTTGCGCCACCCCACAAAAAACCTTTTGGAAATGCCATAATTATTTTCTCCTTCTTTCCTATACAAAAAAGACATTTTCATGTCTTTTTTCTTATACTTTACCGCCTGTAAAAGCTTGTCCTTCATTAAGAACTCTTAACATAAGAACAGATCCCCAAGGTTCCTTCTTAATTAAGCTCTTTGTGTAGTTTGCTAAATCACCATGTGAACCATCATCTGTAACTTCAAATTGCATTTCAATTGCAGTCTTCATCTTAACGAATTCATACTTTGGTGATTCTTGTGAAGTTAATAAAGCTTTGATTTCATCTTTCTTTAAAGCTGATGAAACATTTACTAATGCCATAGTTGTTTTCTCCTTTTTCACTATGTTTGTATTATAACATGTAAGCGCTTATTTGCGCGTTAAAAATTTTTAGTTTTGTGGATTTCTCTTAGACCTTCAACTTTCTCACATAATTCTTTTACAGAACAACTTCCACAATCATTAACCATGACACCCTTTAGAATGTGATCAATGGTATCTGTGATCTTCTTTTTTTCAATTCCTATTTGTTTTAATTGTTCAAAAATAGGTGTTTTTCCAGTAATGAATATTTCTTGAACAAATTGTATATAAGGTAATTGTTTATATGCATGAATATATGTAGAACCAATATCTGAGAAAGTATA
>CAVLCI010000151.1:0-2053 GCA_963661415.1 Bifidobacteriaceae bacterium
TCTTCATTTATGTCTTTGTATTTGTTTGGATGTTTATCTATACATTGATATTTATCCTTTAGTTTAGAAATGATATATGAAGTAGCATTTCTTCCTGTTTCATCATTATCTAAATGAAATACGATTGTCTTGATATTTTGATTTCTACTTAGAAATGATTTTAAAGATATAGGAATATCGCCATTAACTTGATTGTTTGCGCCAGCTAAAGACAAATAATTCTTTGATACATAGTTTTGATGATTCATTTTTAAAATGGTCATATAAGATAAAAGGTCAATAGCTGCTTCAAATATATGAAGTTCATCACTATCCTTATTTGTGTAATTGAAACTAAAAGCTTTATTACTTCCTGCATGATCTAATTTGAAATTCTTATAGATGCTTCTTTTAAAAGCATATGAGGGTTTATCACCATCATAGCCAACAAAAACGGCATTCTTATAGTATTTACTTTGATAAAGCATATTGTTTTGAATAAAGTAATTAACAATGTCTCTATCAATTTTTCTAATATCGCAAAGATAATGAATCACCGCATGATTGTTATTGTCTTTTTCAGGCAGTACAAACGCTTTTCTTTCTATAGGATGTTCTATCGAAGTGATTGGTTCACTTACTTTCATTAAATCAATTAGGTGCCAACAAGCATCTATAAATCGCATTCCTTCTACTTTAATTAAATAATCAATGGCGGATGTACCACCAATTCGTCTTGACCACCAATACCATTTACCATTGGAAAAATGTAATGAATCATGATGGCGATGGTAATAATCCGTTCTTCCATTTTTGACAAGAAGATCAGGATGGTAATTTTTCATATAATCAAAAGCACTAAGCGATTTAATGTTTTGTAGTGTGCTTGAATCAATATATCTACTCATTATCTTTCCATTCCTTTGTTTATTGATGGAGCCATTTTTTCAATTCCATGTTGCTCACAAAACATTTGAATATCTTTCTTATTCGATATTTCATCATTTTCTGTATAAACTAGATTCACTTTATATTTTTGTTCAGGAATGTTTTTAAGCCATTGGTTCATAAACTTATTCAATTCATCTTGTTTAAATGGTGTATCTATTACTTCATAGAATTGTAGATTATCTTGTTGATAAGTTTGTGGAAGTAATAATTCCTTATCTTTATCAATGGTAAATTCAACATCTGGATCTGCCATAAGATCACCATTTAAAACATAGTTATGTGCGATTGCGTATCGATTTTCATCAAGCATTTCAATATTTAAATCCATAAAGTGTGGAGTTGAATATTTTATATAAGTTGCTTGTCCTGTTAGTAGTGGTTTGGCAATAGTTTCAAACAACTTGTAGTTTTCATGTTCGATATCTTCTTTTGTCAGCATGATTAATTTCTCCTTGTAGATTGGTTCTAATTGTTCAATCATTTCATGAGCTGCACTTTGAATATTGTTAAGAATTTCTTTTAATTGTTTTGGATCATTAGTTGCATAACTTGCGATATATCCAAAAGAATATTCAGAAGTATCAAGTCCAAAGTGGTCACAAATAACAAAAGCCAACGATTCTGCTTCTATTTCTCGTTGGCTTTGATTTTTACTTGTTTGTTTATGAAGTATGCTATGAGCATACTCATGTATTAGTGTTTTTGCGATATGAATATCTTCTAAATCTTTATTTACAACAATTCTATCAGTAGTAGGGGAGTAATATCCTTTGGCTCCCATTGATAATGTTCTATCTGTGTTTGCATCCTTAAATTCAATGGGAATCTTACAAACTACTTTAATTGTTTCAATCATCGCAATTGCTTCTTTGTTAGAACCTTTTAAATCAGTAATTAATTCAGGAAGAGGATCACCACTGGTTTGAGAGATGTCAAATACAGTTGTTGTTTTGAAACATAGCTTATCGAATTCCTTTTCTTCCTGGATACGATTACCATCAGAATCTAAAATTATCTTTCCTTCATTATCTAATTTATCTACCATTCTTGTTTCCTTGGCAGGGAATGGAGCTAGAATAATTAAACCTTTTTCACCTTTATTGACATGCCGATTGAAATTATT
>CAVLCI010000152.1:0-2049 GCA_963661415.1 Bifidobacteriaceae bacterium
ATATATTATTTTTAACTCCGTTTCGAATTCTCATTGATAATTAAAGCCAACAAAGATTTTTTCAATTGCAGAATACCACAAAAAAAAGCAATCAAAATTTTCTTAATATCATTATTTGCACATGAAGGCTATAAAACATCATATTTAAAGGCTTTTCCGATTATTGCTCATCTATATTTCACCTTATTTAACGAATCTAAAGCAATTTATATAGCTTTAAGTACAATAACATGCTTATAATCAAGTTTGCATAAAATGGCAAGATAACTTATTAAAATCATGTTTAATCGTCGAATGAAAAACTGTGTTTAGCAGCCTTCACGAGCAAACTACGATTTATTTCTTATAATCTAGTATACTCATGAAATGACTTATCAGAATTATCCAACAATAACCCCATCCCTTTCTTGAAGTCTTTTTGCCCCGTTTTCCTTCTTTTTCCGTCACTGTTTTGCCCCGTTTTTCCACTTTTTTAGCTACTGTTTTGCCCCGTTTTTCATTCAGCTATATAAATAACAGAAATTATTTCATTCCCAATAAAACTTATGTAACGAATAAACAACATTCATAAAGCTACACAACTTGCACCTACAACTTCAATTCTATCGATTTCTTGAATGATCTTTCCACTTTCTTTATCCAATAAATAGCACGCAACTACTCCTATATCACACATTGCCACAAACAAATACCTACCATCTTCACTTGCAGTAAAACCTCTAGGATCTTTTCCATCCAATTCATATTCATCAATAAATTCTAAATGATCTTCATACATCTTTAATACGCTAATGCTTCCATGACCATTGAAACAACGATTTGATACATACACATAATCATTCACGATATGAATATCACTAGGCATACTTCTATCATGATCAAACATTCCACAAGTATTCACTTCATCTTTTTCAGCATGCTTTTTCTTAAATACAGGTAATGGATATTTCTCATAATAGGAAGTCTGCTTTGTTTCACATCTATCTAATTCAATCAAAGAATCATTTTCTAATTTATATAAAGACACGCATGGATAATTCTCATACAATACACATGTATATCCATTAGAAACATCCATATATCTAGGAGCATATCCATAAGGACATTGAATAGTATTTACAAGCTCTAATTCTTTACCATTAAAACTAAATACTTCAATTTCATCTTTGCCACGATTACATGTATAAATGTATTTTCCATTTACTTTTATACAATGCAAATGACTCGTAGACTGTCCTCCACCATAACACCAATAGCCACTACCTTTCACTTGATATAAATCAATACAATCACCAATACTACCATCATCATTCAACGCAAAAGCCACAACATTAGAATCATCAAATTCTCTAATCAATCTTATTTCACCATTTTCATCTTTTTCATAATGACAAACAACACTACTATGAGAACCATGATTACTTACAAATAAATATTGATGATCTTCATTTCTACTAACATAAGAAGGTCTAGCACCATATGATAAAGAAGCATTCACTTTCTCTATCATTCCATTTTCTAATATCCTATAACAAGATATTCCACCACCAGTGGCATTTAAACCATCATAGTTCCTAACTTCATTTATAACATATAACAAGTCATCATATCTTTGAATCACACTTGGTTGTTTCTCTGAAATGATTTGTTTACAAGTCAACACCTTTCCATCAAAGGATATAACTACAATCCCTTCACCACTTCCTTTTATAGAACCGCTTGATTCTGTGATTGTTCCAACATACAAATGCATATTATCTTCCTCCTGCATTTTTATTTATCATTCATCATACCATCATAAAAAAAGAATACTCATTTCCTTTATATCAAAACTTTCATATATTACATGAAAATCAATGTTATTTTTTCACTAGAACATGTAGATTTCGTGATAAATAAGCCTTATCATTATTGACTTATATATATATATATATGAAAATTGATGTTGAAAACGAAGTAAAGGGAGGGGTTTATAATGAAAACAATTACTAAGTTTTTAACATTAATTCTTTCTCTATTTTGTGTATTTGGATTAATGAGTCCAGTATA